>CANQHU010000059.1 GCA_947623945.1 uncultured Clostridia bacterium
TTAACCTGTTTCATTTTGCAAGTCCATTCAATTTTAGAGAGTAATTCTTTACTCATATTGATTTGTTTTTTAATTATTTGTAGCATAATATCACAAAAACCTCCTTTTTTCAATATTTTTGGTCAAAAAAAGACCGTTTCTTTTGAAACGGTTTGAAGTTTTTGTGTTCATCAAATTTTTATAGTCTTATAACCTAAGTTATATCAAGGCTTATAAAAAGTTCGACAAAAACTCGTCTTGGTGCCGACGACGTAGATATTTACAACTCGCCATTGACTTTTTTGACGATTGATACAAATATCAATCAATTTATTGTCTTTACTTTAACATAAAATTTATATTTTTGCAAGTGTTATTCATTTTATTTTGTTATTTAAGAATAAATGTTTAAAAGATTTTCTTGTAATTGTATTTATAAAAAATTTCAATGTAGCATAATTTTATAACTTAATTAATCTTTTTAAAATTTTTTCTTTTGGAGTAAATACCATATACTTTATAAAATATTTTTGTAGTGGATTAAAAAAAACATCTAATAGCAAAATTTCTTTTATTTTAAACTTAATACCTTTCTTTTCTAAATAATCACATGTAAATAATTTACATGGAAGGCATTTTGCGTCACAAGTATAATTTTCTTTATTTAAATACTCGCATAAAACCAATTTTGAAAACGGTCCTAAAGCTTTATTCCTAAAATGATGACAACAACCAGTTGTAGATGAAGTGTTTCTTTTTTCACCACATTTATTGTTTTTAAAATCACATAAATTTTTTCCATAAAAATAGCTATCTAAATAGTCACATACAGTATCATATATATAATTATATCTTTCGTATCTAGTAGGATAAAAAATAGCACTAATACCAGAAATGAAATCTTTCTGAGCTACATTTTTTTCATTAAAATTAATTATATATGCAACTATTGTCTTTTTATCTTCATCTAATCCTAATTTCTTTTTCATTTTCATAGTCACATTTTTAACAAGTAGTATTTTTTTTAATATTTTTTTATATTCTTTTGTACTAAATTCATTAAAGTCCACTTGAAATATTATTTTTTGTTTTTTTAATAGTTTTGTTAATTTTAGATTCTTTATATTCATAGATTCAAACGGTATTTCATTATTTTTATTAACAACTTTTATATAATAATTATTGTTCAAATTTATAATATCATTCATAAGTTTAATCCTTTCCAAATTTATCTTTAAAGAAAGAGATCTGGAAAGTTTCCAGACCTCTTAGGTGGTTTTCTAATTGAAGAAAACCGTGGGCACCTACTTAGTCTTTGTTGTGATAGAGCTGACCATCGTTTGAGCTATCATTATTGATACGATAATCGCCATCGCCAGTAACGTAACCAACACGATTGTCATTTCCGTCATAGACATCTCCGCCTTTTGAATATCCACCAGGATAGTCATTACGGAAGTCTTGGCTGTCTTTCCACGACATAATAGTGTCCTCCTTTCATGTATTTATAGCATTTTTTATGCTACATAAATAAATTATACACTGTTTTTATGTAAATGTCAAGCATTTTTGTATAATTTTTCCAATATAGATATTAAATATTTTACTTTTTTGCTTTCCATATTTAAGATTTCTTTCTCCTAAAATCTGGTATCATTATTTTTCTTTTTAATCTTATTTACTTTATCCTCATCTGGTATAGTTACCTTTTTATAAATATTATTAGCAATTTCATTATCAGTGTCATCAAAAATACCATTTTTATATAAGTCATCACTAACAATTTTATAGTTCTCGTCTTTATCATAGCAAATTCTTTTGTGGAAGTGGATCATAATATTATGCCAAAAGCCTTTGAATTTTTGTAATTCCTGTTTTAGTTTCTCTTTTTCAGTTTGTAATTTTTCTATAACTTTATCTTTAAGAGATAACTTGTTTTTTAGATTACTAATTTCATCATCTTTTTGTTCTAACTGATATTTTAATGAACGATTTTCTTTTTCTATTTCAAATGTAGAATGTTCAAAATCTTTAATTGCCAAATTTAAGTCATTTACACTTCTAACTGTTTCAGTTATATCTTTTACATCTTTTGTGTAATTTTTTATTCTCTGTACATCCTCGTTTGAAATAACCATATTGTTTTTGTTTAGCTTAGCAGGTTTTAAATTATCTAATATTTCATTTATATTTTTACTTGTATCATCAAGTTTTTTTGTTTGATTATTAGCCTCAAATAGTTTTTGTTCTTTCTTTTCTTGTTGTTTTTTAATTTGTCTATAATCTCCCATATCTTTAATATTTATATCTTGATTTCTGCCTTTTTTCTTTTGTTTTAATAGAGAATGCTCTGAATAAACTTTATTATATGATTTTATGCAACAAGCTCTCATTTCATCTTGTAATTTTGTTAGAGTTTCTTTTGTAAACACCTTTGATTTAGCAGGTTGCTTTTTCATTCCTTTTTTGTAATCATCTTTTATTGGTACACCAACTAAATGTAAATGAGGAGAGATTTCATCAAAATGTATTACTGCATTAGCAATTTTAAACTCTGGTACTATTTTCATTAAATCTTCTATTTGTTCTTTATATACATCTATCATTCCCAACCTATAACTTGTATCTTTATCATTCCAAAAGTCCATATCTCCAAGTTCAATTATAAATTCACAAGCTAAATCTTTTTGCTTGTCTTTTGATATATGCTTAAAATAATCTTGTATTTTTCTATTATCACGACTTTGCTTTGCATTATATTCTAGTCTTGCTTGTTCAAATTCTTGTAAATATAAGTTTTGAACATCTTTATATAAATTATCTGTTCCATAAATAATACAAATATTTTCTCTATTATTATCATAATCTCTTAAATTGTGCTTATTTACTTTTGAAAGTTGAGTTGAATTTTGTATTCCATTATTTGAAAATGATGTTGTTTCTGATGGATTATTCTTTGCAATCTCTTTTGCTTTTGTTGTTTTATTTTTATCACTACCTAAGTGAATAGAATATGCTAATTCGTCGCTCATCTTTTTTCCTCCCTTTGACATTGCTTCGTAGCATAGGAATTTGACCTTGGTCAATATTCCTAACCCCCTATGAGTTTTGACCTGCATTCAAAACTCGGGGACGGCTTAGAGGCAATAAATTTTCTCCCATAGGGATAAAATTTATTCAAATTAACTCGGTACAAAATTTACATTTGCTTATTGCAAATATAAATTTGTCCTCGTTAATTTATTGTTGCAACATAGTCAATATATAAAGTAATAGTTGCAACAATTATTTTGTATCTTCTTCGCAGAGTTTTACTGGCTTTACACCTACTGAAACAGGTGTAGGATTTTTCATATAAGTTACACTATCATTTGTTTCGTCTGGTATATAATCAAATGCTGTATCAATTTCTTGCATTTGAAATCTATCTTCTTCATTGATGTAGATTATTCCAAATCTATAAGTTTCCATTTTATTATCTGGATCTAGTTTATAATAATCTTCTAATGGAAATACTCTAACAATAGCACTATTGTCTTCTGTAAAATTGAAATAAAACATTTGCTTTTGTAAAAAGTAGGTTGCCTCTGTATAATGAACATCATAATATTGTCTTAATCTCATAATTATTTCGCCAAATTCTTCTTCTGGTAAATAATTGCTAAATCTGACACTTCCTAATACATTACCTAATAGCATAGGTTTTGTTGTATCAATATATCCATTTTCATATAATTCTTGACAAGGTTTACAAATTGAGTCTCTAAAGTTTATTTGTTTAACAATTACTTCATTACCAACTAAAGCAAGTTCAATATTATCAACATATCTCATTATTAAATCTGCTTGTTCTTCACGAGTATAATCTTTCCAAGTTTTAGTTTTTTCTTGATATTCTTTGTTTAGTTTTATTTTATTGATAAAATCAATGTCTCGCTTTAGTAGAATGTCTTTTGGTGTAAATCTTAATTCTTCGGAACAATCTGTAGTGTCAAGTTCATTTTGTAGGTTATTTATTGTATTTTCTACAATAGCTATTTCTTTTTTATATACATCTAATTCAAATGCCCCGTTAATATATGCTTTTCTAATTCTTTCAAGTTTTTCATTTTGTTTAGCAAGTTCTTTTTCTATTTTTTCCTTTGGCTCATCAAATTTTTGTTTTATCATAGGCAAGAAGAATTGATTTACAACAGAGTCATATTCTACTAATTCACTAATAAATTGATTAAAGTATTCATTTATAACATTTTCTTTGAAAGAAATTTTACAATCATTACAATAATAGTAGAAGTATGGTTTTCCATTTTTCTTTGTAGTTGCTTTACCACCTAAAATACGATTGCATTTAGGACATTTTAATTTTTGTAAATATAAATATGTCAACGTTCTTTGATAACTTCTTGAGTTTTTCTTTTTCTGCACTTGGCAATCTTCCCACATTTCTTTTGATATAATAGGTTCTACTACATCTTCATAATAAGTGGGATTTTTAGTTCTTTTTCCGTGAACAAAGTCTCCTTTATATATTTCATTTTCAAGAATAGTTTGTATCGTAGAGTCTCGCCAATTATCTTTTCCTAAAACTTTTTCTTCGTTAAAGATATTACTTATTTTTTGATAAGAATAACCATTATAATATAAGTCAAATATTCTAACTATAATATCTTTAGTAGAATAATCAATTACTAATCTTTTATCTTCGTGTTTATATCCTAATGGTGCAACATGAGGAATATGTCCTGACTTTATTGCACCAGCAAGACCTATTTTAGTCCTTTCACTTGTTCTTTCTATTTCATTTTGGCTAACGCTCATTAAAAGTCTTGAAATCATTTTACCATTAGCACTTGTTGTATTTATCTCGTCATTTACACAATCTAAATAAGCATTATTTTCATCTAAAAAGGTCATTAGATTTTCCCAATCATAAATACTTCTTGTTATTCTATCTAATTTTAGAGCAACTATTGTATTTACTCTTTTAGACTTAATATCTTCTTTTAATCTTTCAAACTCTGGTCTATAATTTCCCGTTTTAGCACTTATTCCAGCATCTTGGTAATAATCTATTATTTCATAACCTTTAAATTTACAAAATGACTTTAATCTTTCTTTTTGCTCTGGCAAACTAAAACCTTCACGAGCTTGGTCTTCTGTTGACACTCTCATATATAAGCCACATTTTTTCTTTTCTTCATTCAATTTGCATAACCTCCTAACAAAAAAGAGACATCAAAGTACAATACGAGTACTTACGACATCTCTTAAAATTCATCTATTAAGAAATACAATATAATGTAATATAATATTATTTTTTCAAAGTACTCATAAATATATAGTTCTTGACGAACAACTATATATAATTTTATTGCTCATATTATATCACGATTTTAAGAAATGTCAAATTTTTACTTTTTTATATGTTTTTTAGATATTCTTCTAGTTCTGATAATTTTATCTTTTTAGATAAATTTGATACATAAACATCATTTGAATAATTAAATACTAAAAAAGTAATATTTTTAATTATCACTCTATGAGGCTCAATGTATGAAATATTTGTCTTTTCGATTTTTCTAATACTACCATTTATAAAAGTAGGTGTAACTTTAGAAAATTCACATATAAACTCCAGTCGTTGTTTTAGACATTCCTCAAATTGTAATTCTCGCTTAATTATCTTCATATCAAACACCATCCTTTCCTTATAGATTTAGGATGATTTTTTTCAAAAGAAAAAAATCAACCATTTTACTGATTGATTTTTGTATCTATCTGTTCCTAAAAAGTTCGAACAGATACGTCGTTGGTGCCTAAGCAAGGGACGTATGCGAAAAATGTCACTTGCAAAAGCACCTTATTATCCGTTTCAAAATTAGTTATAGCAATGGATTACGCGAATTGTATATACAGATGTGATTTTTTTGCTATTAACTATGTTTTTAATTTAACATAATTTTTTGAATTTTGCAATAGAATATCACAATATATATAATAATATTTTTACCATCCACATAAGTTTCTTTTTAAGTCCCTTTGTGCGATTTCTTCTTCTACTTTTTCCTTTTTAATAATTTTATTTGAAAATGTTGGTCTTGGTATAAATACTTTTTGTATTTTAGCAATTTCATTATTTCTTGGTATTTTTCCATCTAAACAAATATATATGCTATATTCACTTTTAAAATACTGTCCCATATTATTGGAATAGTATACATATATAGTTAGTTTCGCTGTTTGATATGCATCTTTCCATGGAGTATTGCGGATTCTTTCTTGATTTAATTTTGACATTTCTTTACTGCTCTCAAAAAAATATTTTATAAATTTATTTCCAAAACTTAAATTAATACTCTCATCTAAAATCTTTTTACCTGCCATCAAAAATGACTTTTGGCTGGGAGAAAATCTAGCTGGTATGATGTTTTCACCGTTTATGCTAGCATATTCTAATTCTATTTCACCATCTACTAAAATTTCTATTGCTGGATCATTACCAATATTAGCAATTTCTATTTCTACCCACATATTTCTTCTTTTATATTTTTTTTCAAATACCTTACCTATTCCTATATTTTTTACTTCAACTCCAATTACTGGATTCGCAATAAGTCTTAACTGTTCTTTAGCAACTTGTACTGTTTTTTTGCATAATATACTGAAATTAAAGTTATTACTGCTAGAACAACATTAATTATAATTTGTATACAATCTACCATATAAAAAATTTCCTCATTAATATTTCTTTGTTATTATAAATTTTAACATATAATTTCTATTTTTTTAATAAAAGCATAACTTGCAATATAAATATCAAAAATACCTACAGATATTCAATTATATTTGTTAATCTATACTTCTAATATCACATTATTAGAAACGTCTTTTACTTTTAAGATTCCATTTTCTCTATATGTGATGATAACATCTTGTATTGATTTACTATCATAATCTGATACTATATTATATTTACTGTATTTGGCAAAGCAAATAAATAAGCTATCCTTTTGTCCTTCTGTTGTTAATAAAGCAATTTCTCCACTTCTACTAATTGCATCAAATTCAATTATTCCTTTATGTCCTTTTTTATCAATATAAGCAGTTTTTTGTGCTAGTGAATATATACATAATGTAATTTCTTTTATTATATTATCATCGAATATTATATTAAATTCATCTCCTAACTCATTCCACTCTTTTTTCCAATCATTTTCATTAATTCCTGTATATCCTTGTATTTTATTAGTGTTTTTTATACACAAGTAGTTATTGTCAATAGCATTTCTTATGCAATCCATAACTATGCCTTGATTCCTTTCTCTATGAGCAACTAAATCCGCAAATTCTCTAATTAATGTATATTTTTGATTTTTATGAATAAAACTTCTAATAAAAATCAAAAAACCTAATATATCAAATTCAACAAATTTTCTACTTTCTAATAATTTTTTATAATATTTCAAAATAACTGTAGCTTTTAAATCCATATTTTATACCTTCTATTAAACTATCTATATTTTTTATTTCTTCAAACTTTTCTTATTTTCCTTTTCAAGCTGTTTCAAACTTTTTTTAGGTGTTAGCAAATCTTCTGGCATAGTTCCGTCCTGCTTGTTTAATTGCTTTTCTAACTATTTTTCCAATTTTGTTATGTGTATCACAAGCTTTCTTTTCAGTATCAACTTTATCCCTTTTTAATCTTGATTCTGTTTGTGTAATACGAAACAAATTAGCTGCAAGTTCTTCACTTCCCATATTATCTAAAATATCTTCTCTATATCTTAATCCTTTTCTTTTAGCAATGTCATCAGCTGTTTCTCCATTGTATAAACCTCTATACCCAGCATTATGAAATTTATCAAAATTTTTAACTCCTGCCTTTTTAGCTGTTTGATTAAGTGAATAGTTTCCTTTTTTTGTTAGATTTCTTTGATAAAATCTTTTTTCATCTTCCGTCAACATACTATATTCTTTTTCGCTAATTTCTTGTTTTCTAGTTTGAACTGCAAAATATGTTTGTGCAAGAGCAACAATTTTTAATCTTGGATTTGCATTTTGAGCTATAAGATAGCAAGCATATCGTGTTAATTTATAATCTTTCTGTTCTCTTTTTGCTCCAGAACCTATTTCTACCATTTTGTTGCTGACAACGAAATGGTCAATATCAGTTATTTCAGAGTTTTGGCAAGCTATCTTTGCTTTTTCAATTACTGCATCGAAATATCTCCAATCCTTATAACTTAAAACTTTCATTAATTCTCTAGCATACCAATATTCAATTCCATTTTCATCAATATGCTTTATATCTTCAAAACTTTTATTATTATAATTTTCATTTTTATCTAGTTCATTCATTTGAAATCATCTCCATTTCTTTGATTGTTATTTTATTACAATTTCAAATGAATTGCAATATATTTACGAAAATTTGTTTCTTATTTGTATATCATATTTTTAATTTTCTTTTAAAAATTGTTCCACTATTTTAATTTCTTCATTAGTGCTATCAATTTTAATGTCCACACCTATTGGTATTGTACTATTTATTATCTTATGCCCAAAATCATTACATTTGACAATAGGAAAGTTATATTCTTTGGTATATTCTAATAAAATATCTTCCATTTGTGGATAAATATCGCCATTTTTTTGTAAATCATAATTATATCCAACTATAATTCCTTTAATTTTATCAAACATTCCATACTGTTTTAAATGTGCAAATCTTCTTTGACATTGATTTGGAGAAGTTTTGTAGCTCTCTATTAATAGAATTTTGTCTTGCATATCTGGTAAATATTCTGTACCTAATAAGTGCATCATACAACCTAAATTAGTTCCTATTATCTTGCCTAAAACATTACCTTCTTTTATAATTTTCTTTTCTCCATTTGCAAATTTTCTTATTGTCTTATTTATAAACACACTCTCAAATTCTTTAAAACATTCCTCTGCATTTTCTCTACCAAAATCTTTAAATGAAGATCCATGAAATGTAACTAAACCTGTTTTTTTATAAATTGTTTGTAATAATACAGTTATATCACTATAACCAGTTATTATTTTAGGATTTTGCTTTATTACTTCATAATCCAATAAATCTATAAAAGTATTACAAGTTTCTCCTCCAGTAAGGCAAATAATAGCTTTTACATCCTTATCTTTAAACATATTCATCATATCTTCTGCTTTTTGTTCTCTTGTACCTGCTGAACCATAATAATTTTCTAATACATATTTTCCCCTTTTTACTTTAAATCCTTTTTTCATAAAAAATTCTTCTGCTTTACAAAAAACTTTATATCCATTCTCATCCAAATCTACACTATTAGAAACTCCTACTACTCCTATTGTATCACCATATTTTAATTTACTTGCTAACATATATTTCCTCCTTTTAGATTTAATATTTTTCTTTATTTATACCATAAAGTTCTTATAAAAGCAATTATTTTACAGATATTAACATTAAAAATAGTAAGGTTGTTACTTTTATATATAACAACCTTTAATATTCTTATCTTACATACCTATCTTTTTTCTTTATTCTAGTAACATCTTCTTGCCCTTTTCTCATTCGCATTTCAATTCTTATTACTTCTTTAACATTTGGTGTATCTTCTAAAATATAATTTGCTGTTTTTAAATTTTTCCTGTGTTTATTTAATATTATAGTACACTCATCTCGTTTTAATTTATAGCATTTTATTAAGTTATCATCTGTGCAATTTCTTAATTTATTTCTATATTTTTGCCTTAAGTTAGTAATGTCTTCAATTTCTTTTTCAGTTTGTGAAATATATTTTTTTACATCATCTATTGTTTTTAATCTTTCTGTTACTATAAGTGTAATTTCATTAGAATATCGTTCCATTTTTCTAACTTCTTGTTTCATTTCTGGAGATAATGGAGTATAGCGTGGCTTTTCTTTTGGTAGTAAACCCATAAAATAGTATAAAGATAAGAATAACATATCAATTCCACTTAATTTTTTTATATTTTTAAAATTTCCTTTTAATCTATGAATTTTGTA
>CANQHU010000060.1 GCA_947623945.1 uncultured Clostridia bacterium
CGTGGGAACGTCTGACGACAACCGCAAGCCGTACAAGATTGAGATAACGGAGGTTACAGACCTTAACGGTGACGGTGCAGTTGACCTTACAGACGTTGACTTATTGCTCCAGTCGGTTGACGGCAAGCCTGAACTGTTGGACGGTGATGGCGACTTCCGTTCTGATGAGTGCATAGAACTGTTGAAAGAGGCTGATATTGTGGTGACTAATCCGCCGTTCAGTCTGTTCCGTGAGTATGTGGCACAGCTTATTGAGTACGACAAAAAGTTTATAATCATAGGCAATCAGAATACTATCACTTACAAGGAAATATTTCCCTTGCTGAAAGATAACAAATTATGGCTTGGTTATGGATTTAAGGGAAATGTAGGCTTTTTTATCAACTCACATTGAAGATTATGCAAAATCAAGCCAACACAAAGAGGGTATGATAAGAGTATCAGGCGTTATGTGGTATACAAACCTTGATATTTAGAAAAGGCATGAAGACCTGATACTGTTCAGAAACTATACACCCGAAAACTACCCTCACTATGATAACTATGACGCTATAGAAGTAAGCAAGGTAGCTGATATACCTTGTGACTATAACGGCGTTATGGGCGTGCCGATAACTTTTATGGACAAGTTCAATCCCAACCAATTTGAAATACTCGGTATTAATGCTGGACGTGATGAGTTTGACATGAGACCATCTAAGTGTTATATTAATCCTATTCAGCATAATAAGGATGGTTCTGAAACAAATGGAAGTAAGGCAAATACTCGTTCTACTTTGATTTTAAATACTTTTCCAGATAGTATATATTATACAGCCGATAATGCTGATAAACCGTTCACAATCACTTATGCAAGAATTTTTATCAGGAGAAAATAAGGCTTAAAATATCCATTTGTAGTTATATAATATTATATTATTACAAATATAATATATAATCATTACATAACGTTATGTTATTATATATAAAATAAATAATTATTATATAATGTTTTTATATTATAAATATAACAAATCTTATTATAAACTAATGTTTTTAGTTTTTAACCGACATTCAAAAAATGCGTTGCATACTGTATGTAGTGTAATACAATACAGTGTATGCAGTGTATTACAGGTGCGTGTATTACACGAAATACAGTGTAATGTAATACACTACAGCAGGATTTAAGGAGAAAAACCATGGAAATAAAATTAAATGAAATAACAGTCCGTGATATATTCAATGGCTCAGGATAATGCCATTAATGGCGTTGTCGGGTATGGTGGCAAGCTGAATATCAGACCTGCATTTCAAAGAGAGTTCGTCTGGAGAAAAAGAACGTGATGCGGTACTTGATACAGTGATAAAAGGCTTTCCGTTGAATGTCATGTACTGGTGCGACGATGGCAACGGCAACTATGAACTGCTTGACGGTCAACAACGCACAATCAGCTTGTGCCAGTACTGCAATGGTGATTTTTCACTGAATAACCGTTCGTTCAACAATCTCACAGGGACGGAGAAGAACCAGATACTTGACTATAAACTTATGATATATGTTTGTACAGGCAATGACAAAGAAAAGCTAGACTGGTTCAAAACAATCAACATAGCAGGCGTACAGCTTTCACCACAGGAGCTAAGGAATGCCATATATACAGGCTCATGGCTTACTGATGCAAAGAAGTATTTCAGCAAGGTGGGTTGTCCGGCTGTCAAGATAGGTGACAAGCTGTTGTCGGGAAAAATGATACGTCAGGAGTATCTGGAGACAGCTAGAATGGGTTGCACGTACCGAAAACAAGTCTAGAAGGCTATATGTCAGAACATCAGCACGATATAAACGCTACACCACTTTGGTTGCACTTTCAGACGGTCATAAACTGGGTAAATACATACTTCACCAAATACCGCAAGGAAATGAAAGGCATAGACTGGGGACGGCTTTACAACGAACACAAGGCAGATGTGCTTGATCCTGTATCTTTGGAAGAACGCATCAAGGAACTTATGATAGACGACGAAGTAACGTCTAAAAAGGGTATATGAATATCTTCTTACAGGTAAAGAAAAATTTCTGAGTCTCAGGCAGTTTTCAGACAATCAAAAACGTCAGGCATACGAAAAACAAGACGGTATATGTGCGAATTGTGGTAAACACTTTGAGATTGAACAAATGGAGGGCGACCACCACAAGCCGTGGAGTTTAGGCGGTAAGACCGATAATGACAACTGTGTAATGCTTTGCCATGACTGTAACCGTGAAAAAAGCAACAAATAGAATATTTATTATGGTAATTATAAAAAAATCTTGTAAATAATTTGCATTTATGATATAATATTTTTCAGAAAATTTAAGGAGGAGACCGAATTTGAATATGAAAAAAATTTTGAAGAAAGCGTCATCATTAATAATAGCTATGGTAATGTTTTGGGTTACATCATCGGTAACAGTAAAAGATGTAGTAGATGAAATTACTGCTAATGCTATCTAATTGTATTATTGGTGATATAAATAATGATGGATATATTAATTCTTTTGATGTTGTACTTTTAAGGAAGTTAATTATCAATTCTGATTTATCTTTAAATAAAGAAAGTGCCGATATAAATGGAGATAATATTATTGATACAAGGGATTTAAGAGAATTACAACAATTTGTATTAGGTGAAAGAAGTAGTTTTTCAACTGAAGTAATAAAAAATATAAGCGATATAAATACATCTATCGTTACATTAAATGAACCGATTGAAACTTCATTCTGGTGAAATGGCAGAAAAAGCAGATGAATTGGGTTCTGTACAATCTGTTTATAATTATCTTTATAATAATATGCGTTCTGAATTCTATTATGGTTCACGCAAAGGTGCAATTGGTGCATTTGAACAGGGTGGCGGTAATGATACTGACTTATCCAGTTTATTAATTGCAATGCTTAGATATCTTGGTTATGATGCGGATTATGTCACAGCCGAAGTTGGCTTTACTGAAGAACAGTTATTAAAGTTAACTAATACATCTTCTATTGATATTGCTAAATCTATTATGTCAAATTGCAGAAAATGTACAATAAAAAATATAAATAGTAAGACATATTATTTATATAATTATAAATATGTACAAGTTATAAATTCAGGAAAAGAATATTATCTTGATATATTTTTTAAAGAATATATTAATCAGTCTACAATGTATGATAATATTGACTATAAATTGGCAGAAAATGATGCTGATTCTATTATTAACAATTTTGACCTGAGTTTATTAAACGTGAAATTGAAAAGTGTTCAGGTTCTATTGATAAACTTGTAAATAATAAATATGCACTTCGCTCCGATAAAATTGTATCAAAGAATATAACAAAACTGTCTACCGAATTGCCATATTATAGTACAAATCCTGTTGTTTCGGAGAGCCTGACTGATGATGAATCAGATATTATATCAATTAGATTCAGTGCTAACAAACAAAAAATATTACGTGTTGCAGATATATATAAGAAAAATATCACTATTAGTTGAAGTTTCAAGTGATTCAGAGGAGCTTGCAGAATGGGTTGATATTGATACAAGTAGCATATTTAATTTACCGTCCAAAGCTATGGAACAATCACTTTCTGTTACACCTGTTTTAAAATTAGATGGACAGAAAGTTCTTTCAGGTTCGTCATTGAACATAGGCAGTACTCAAACACTTTATATTTCAACAACATCAGGCGGTGTAAAACGAGATTACACGGAAAAATTAAGTGCTGGTGAAATGTGCAGTATTGTAATTGATACTGGACAGATTTCAGCTAATGAACTGGCAACAGCTTATGCCGATTCGTTAAAAAATACTGAAAACATTAATCAAAAAAATAACTATACCTGTGATATGGAGCTGAATGAAAGTTTAAATTCAAAGTTAAATGAAAAAAATATTTATTCAACAGATTATCTTGGTAGTTTATTACGTCTTACAGGTGTTATGTATTTTTCACAATTTGATATTTCTTCTGGCATTGGCTGAAAGAAACAACATACATACTGAAAATTATGTCAGATTCGGAGTTTTCGGCTTTAAACCAGCAGTTTATACAGGTAGTATATCAGCAGACGGCAAAGACGGCATACAAAAAGAAGGAAGTTATTTTGTAGATATTTTAAGCAATGATGCCAAAAGCATCAGTAAAGATGATGATGCTATAAAGTTACAGACATTTAACTTTAATCGTGGTCTTTTATCTTCTGAACTGGAAAGTTCGGTACTTAAAGAAATTTTTAATGTTGAAAGTCTGTCTACTACAACTATATTCCGTCATGCACAAGAAAGTGACATACCAATTGTAACTATTTCCCCCACATCAGAAACTAAAATATCAGATTTGAAGATAAGCAGTAGTGATAAGAAGAATATTCAAGCAGAACTAAATGCAGGAAAAACTGTAATTACAACTCAATCCAGTGTAAAATTAGGCAGTTGGAGTGGTGTAGGCTATATTACTATGTCACCTGATGGTTCATCTCAGGAATATATTATATCAGGTAATTATAAGGGCGGATTTACTTTTGAACTGACAGGATTACTTTATGCATTTAATGTAACATTCGATTTAGCATTTCTTTCTGAGGGTATTTCTTTGCTTATGGGAATGCTTTCTGCTATGTCTGTACTTAGCATTGGCACTGTTGTTCCCGTATTGTTTGCAGTTGTTTCAATAGAATTTTTTGCATTTGATATTCTTAATCAATCACTTTCATATTATGAATATGAGTTAAGAAATGATATTGAATCTGGAATAGAAATTTGGACATCTTCAGCAATCAATGCTATCACTAGCTACAATGGGTGTTGGTAAAGGCATTGGTAAAGTTGCCGATAGTAACACACGCCAAACTATCGGCTAAATTTGGTGAAACTGTTATTAATAATATTAAAAATGTTGGTGGTTTTTCAGTAACTGAAATAAATTCAAAAATTAAACAATTAAACAAGCTTGGAATGACTCAAACAACTATTGATACTCTCCTTAAAAATCCTAAATTCATGTTTCTTGGCAATGATGTCCTTCAGTTCCTTGGAAAACAAGGTGGAAATCAGCGTTTGCTTGCAGAATTAGTTATTAATAATGGTGATGATTTCACAAATGCTCTATTAAAAACAACTGTTCTTGATGATTTTTGTAATTTAGTTTGGAAATATGGAGGAAATACTGCTAAAGTTTTAGAATCTGGAGATGATGCAATATTATTTGTACAAAAATACAAAAATGCTACTGATGTAATAGAATGTTTTTACAGGCAATGTTACTGGAATATCTAAACTTAATAAAAATAAATCAAATGTATTTACTTTTGCGACAAAAAATAATGAAACGTTTGTGGCTGGAAGTGGAAATTATAAATTTAATCCTACAATTACTGTTCCAGAAGGATATTTTGATGATATTACAGAATATACTGGTTCAAATTATTACTATGATAAATATAATACTCTTTTAACAGAAGAATATATAAGGACAATGAATGTTAATGATTCTATAAAAGCAGAATTATATTATTTAAGTAAAGCTGTAGAATATACTAAAAAGGAAGCAGCGATAGCTCAAAAATTTTATATATATAATGGTATTACAGAACCAAGTTTTAGGTCAGGACAATCAGTAACTAATTGTGGAGAAATTTGGAGTGCACGAGAAGCAATACTTAATGGTTCGAAATTTTCTGAATTAGATTTTCATTCTATCTTTAGTAACAGTGGAACAACTCTTGATATGTGTGAAAATTGTAAACATACCTTTGAACTTTTTAAAATATCCGAAGGTTTTAAAGAAATAAAGGTGAGAAAATAATGAATAAGAATATTTTAAAAGATATTATTGTTCAAAATGATAGTAAATTTTTTGATAATTCTGTGTATATTGATTTTAAAAAGAAAGAAATAGTTACAATATTAAAAAAAATGGGTATTTCTAATGAGTTAATATACTTTATCAATGAATTTGCTGGTATTTCTATTAATAAAAAAATAGATAATAATACTTTTCAAACAATTAATATATTATTGCCATCGCATTTAAATGATACTTTTAACTCAAAAATTTTAATTGGAAAAATTTTATGTTATGGAAGGAATATGCCTATCTATTATAATTTAAAATCAAACATTTTTGAATTAAATGATAAAAGTTATATCAATCACGATGAACTGTTTTATTATCTTATTTCCAATGAAAGCATACTCCCTATTGTTATTCTACCTGAAACAGTTGAACTTTTACAGAAGTCAGGATGGTATACAGGAAGAAAAATTGACATAGAAGAATTTATCATGAATTATGATAACGAATTATTGACCGACAACCAAATTTATTTTATGCAGGAATTTGGTGGCATTAAAGGTTTTAGTGTATCTGGTCAATCGTTTGAAATTTATATAGATTCTGAATATAATTTATATGAAAAGAGTAAAGCCCCAACAAAAAATGATATGTCTTCATATGAACCATTAAATTTAGTCGGCTATAAAGAACATATAAATTTTATAAGGATTGGCGACTTTTGTAATCTTACAATTAAGTTATGGTTAAGTTCTGATGGAAGGATTTTTTCTGACCAAGGACAACAATTAGGAAGAACTATAATGGAGGCATGGCAAGCTATATTATTAAATTGATTTTTATCATATTTAAAAAATATAAAATCGCCTATCAGACATCTCTGGTAGGCGTTGTTTCTTTTTTCTATTGGTTATTGTAACGTCCAGAACCGATGAAATAAAATCTATCAACAAATCACTGTTGCATTTTCGAACAAGGTCATGCTTTGTTTGTCCAACACTCCTTTTTATTTTTCTAATAATTTTTTCAACATTTTTTAGTGATTTTCTTTGTAGCTTTTGATATACCAACGAACACCAATATATCCAATATGGCTTAATATAAGCATAAGCACTATATTTAGGGGCATAAGTTCCGCAAACCATATAAGAACCACTACGCTTACCAACGCTACTAACAGGCTGATTTCATCATAACAATATGTCTGATAGACGTTCACAACAAATTTTCCGCCAAAGAACATAATCGTTCCGATTATACCAAATACCACAATAGCAACGAATATAACCGCTATTGATTCAGGAATGCCAATAGCCCCTGTTATTTGTCCTGATATGCCATCAATGATGTCTGTCACTTTTGTAAACATATTTATAACATCATTAAAGGCACTAACACAATCAGATACAACACGTTCCGATTTAAAGCCTGTAAACAGGGTAGCAAAGCCACTGTAAGCAATCAAAATAAACATCACCCATTTCCATTTTATGCGGAATTGATCATTAAGTTCTTCTGCTTTTCTGTCTATAATTTTCTTTTCTGAAGCTATCAGGTTGTCATATTCGGATTTTTTCTTTTCAGCTTTTTCTTTTTCAGAATTAGCCTGTAAAATAGCTGTATTTGCACGTTTTTCAGCGTTCAAAACCTCCTCTCGACTTCTTTCTGCTTCGTTCTTCAAGTGCTTTTCTTTCTCTTTCAACCTGTTCTGCAATTCTTCGGCTTTCTTCAGCTCTAAGTCGCTCCCGTTCAGCTTCTCTATCAGTTCGGCTTGCTGTGCTACTTTTGACTTTAGTATCTGCTCGTCTGAGCGTAGTTCTTGTATCATCTCGGTCAAATCTGAGTTTGCAACTGATAGCTTCTGATTGATCAAGAACAGCTCCTGATTCTTTGAGGACAGTTCTTGTATCAAGGATAGCAACTCTTCCGTGCTGGGCGATTGTGTTGGCTCTGACAGCTTGATTATGTTCTTCTTGTTGTTTTCGTGCATTGTCCGCAAACTCACTCTCTAATCCCTCCTTGCTGAAATCCACATGATAATATTTTTCTAACTTGCTGTTCCTAATTTTACATTGTTTTTCGCCGTTTCTGCCGTGCAAGGTCTGTAAATGTAATATATTTTCGGCTGTCCGTCCAAACAACACCATAGCCGTTAACGTTCATTAGTTCAATGAAATGTTTACGACTAGGCTTGCTCTCTACAGCCCATAACCACAAGGGCAATATCCTGTACATAACTTTTCACTTTGCCCTGTTCTGCCTTTTGTAACAACCTGTACTGCTCTTTTGTATATGCTGTTGTTTCTTCTCGTTCCTTGCCGTCAAACGTTCTTCCTTTCTGAGTCAGACTAAGCCCGTGTTCAAGACATATTTTGTCGGATAAGTCTTTCATTTCCTGTAATTCCGTACTTTTCTGCTGAAATTTGTGTCCGTCCTCAAAACTCACAGAATTAATAATGAAGTGAGTATGTATGTGTTCTCGGTCTTGATGTGTCGCTATAAGCACTTCAAACCCATTGAATTGCGGACAACTTTCTACAAATTCCTTTGCAATGGCGTGTGCCTGTTCGGGTGTGATGACTTCATCGGGAGCGAAACTTTGAACATAATGCTTGTATGTTCTGCCGTCCGTCTTGCTCCAGACTTCTTTAGTGGTCTGCATTTCGTCGTATGCAGTTTCAGGAGAAGTCAGGTTATAGCCACTTAATAGCTTCTGCTCGGTCTTTTCCTCTTTGCTGACATACGCTATAGCCGTTTTTATCGGCGACTTTGAAGATACTGCCTTAAATTGCCATACTTCTTTCACTCCCTCAATAGTGTCTTGAACAGCTTCCAGTGTTTGCGATAAGATGTTCTTGTAGTCAACATATCCTCGTTGGTTCAGAACGGTAGCAATCTGATTTAGATTATTTCCTTGTCGGTTCAACTCAATGCTGACTCTTTTCAGTTCAGGCAATAGTTCTTTTAGTTCGGCATTGCTCTGGATGGTAGTATTCAAGACGGCTCGAAGTATATACTCTTGATTGTTCAATCCACTTTCGGCTATCTTTTTCATAATGATTTCATATTCTTCTACTGATACTCTAAATGTCATCTGCTTTGGTCTTTTTGTTCATTGTTTTTCCTCTCGGCGATTTGGGGGTCAAGGGGTGTCCACCTTGCGCTACTGAAGTTTATCACATAGTGATAACACTTTAGATAACTTGCAAACTTTACCTTGCCTCGCAGCTTAATTATAACATAGCACAACTTAAGTCAAGCAAAAAATAAAAAATAGCAGTATCCCCCATATACAATTTATAATAATCAGTTAATAAGTAATTATTGATAAGACATTGTAACGATTGTCACCGTGACAATGTTTTTTTCAATAGCCATTACCATTTTGGGTATGCCCCATACCTTGTGTGATAATGAGCTATGAGCTGGTGTGGTCAAGGTATGCCTGCCGAATTTACGCCACTATTTATATTAGGACTTGACAAATTAATCCACATCAGCTATAATTAAAAAAGCAAATAAAAGTGCCGTCAAGGTGTAGCAAGCACCTTAACGGCAGAGTAGCATCGGTAGCGGCAAAACTACTATACTATACTCTGATTATATCATCAAAAAAGGGTTTTGTCAATACCCTTGCTTGATAAATCAGAAAACATAGTAAGATGTTATCCCTATATTTGCGAATATAGGGTATTTTTGTACCCTCTTGCAGAAAATATGCTATTATAGCAAGAAAGGACTTACTATGAATGAAACAATCGAAAAAATAAAGCCGTATCTTCTTGACTATGTTCTGGAAATAACAGAACCGTCAAGGAATGGTGGCAATAACCAGTACATATGCCCGTTGTGCAACAGTGGGACAGGCTCTCATCAGTCAGGAGCATTTACCGTGTATCCTGATACTAACAGCTATCATTGCTTTGCCTGTGATACGAACGGCGACATATTCAATCTGTATGGAGAAATAAACCGCATCAGCGACTTCAAAACTATTGTCGACGAACTGTCAGCTAAGTATAATATTCTTTCCTCACAGCCAAGCAGACCAAAGAAACAGTCAACAAAGCCTGTTCAGGCTAAGGAAGAAAAAGACTATACAAAATTCTTTGCTGTTGCTGAAAAACAGCTTAATCAGACCGACTACTTGACAAAAAGGGGAATATCT
>CANQHU010000061.1 GCA_947623945.1 uncultured Clostridia bacterium
ATAGTTAGAGAAAAATATATTACTCAAGCAGAATTATCTAAATTACTTTGTATTTCAGAAAATTGCATTTATAAAAATTTAAAAACATTAAAAGAAAAAGGAATAATCGAAAGAGTTGGCTCAAATAAAACTGGATATTGGAAAGTTTTGAATTTAAAATAAAAAGCAAAACTATGAGTCAATATAAAATTTAAAATAGCAAAATTACTAGAGTAGGAGAGAGAGGCTTGCTTTCAAGAATTTCTAAAATATAAAAAATATAATGGATTAAAAAAATTCCAAAATTCTAATATTAAAGTTTCAAAAATTTTAGTGTTAGAATTTTTTTACGAAAAAATATAATTATAAAAATAAAAATCCTAATTTATAAAAATTTAAAATATTTGATTTCAAATTTGTTTGCATAATTTTTTAAAAACCGAACATTTGTTATTTACAACATTTTTATAATTTATTTCAAATTAATAATAAATTTATTAATATTATTTAAGCTGAAAATCGTTTTTAAGATGTTTTAATATTAAACTAATAAAGTTAATCATCTAATAAATTTAATTGTTTATTTTAGTTTGTATAAATTTCATTATAATATTACTTATATAAAAAATATTATCAAATTATAACAATTTTAATATTATAATATGATAAATATTGAGATCTAATAAAATCTGTGTAATTGTTGGCATTACTTAAGTTAAAATGAAAAAAAACAAAAAAACCAACGCACGAGAATCGATTTTAAGCCGTTTTTAAAAATTAGCCATATAAGTTTGTTGTCTAAAAAATAAGTCTATTTTGAAGTGAAGTCCTAAAATCGTTTTTTAGGCGTTTTTTTATTTAAACAATATAAGTTGTTGTTAAAAAATATAAAATCAAATAATATAAAAATAAGCTAGTTTTAAAAAGATAGTATATATTTGTCCTACTCCTTATTGCGCAAAACTTTGATTACTCGGTTATAACTGTAATAAAAAATACAAAAAAATTAAAACATATGAGAAAAATCTCATATGTTTTTTGTTTGTTAAAAAGGAGTGTAAAAATGTTAAGCGAGAATTTAAAAAAAATAAGAACAAATCAAAGATATAGTAGGAAACAATTAGGACAATTAGCTGGTTATTCAATTACTACTATACAAATGATTGAAAATGGAATCAATGATAATCCTAGAATAAAAACATTGATTTCATTGGCAAAAATTTTAAATGTTTCTGTTGATCAACTAATAAAATAAAAACTATACGCCCTGACAGGATGGAAACGTATAGTTTGTTTGAATTTGGTTTTTTATATTATAGCAAACAAAAAAGTAAAAGTCAATATTTTAAAGGAGGTTTAATTATGTGAGATAAAAATATTAGATATAAAAAATAAATTTTTTTATGAAAGAGGTACATGATGAAAGATCCAGCATTTTTATTTTATAGTAATGATTTTTTATCTGGAACAATGTTAATGACTAATGAGCAGATAGGTCAATATATAAAGTTACTTTGCTTACAACATCAAAAAGGACATCTTAAAGAAAAAGATATGTTAAACATATGTAAAACATATGATGAAGAAGTTTTTTCAAAATTTATAAAAGATGAAAATGGTAATTATTATAATCAACGATTAGAAGAAGAAGTTGAAAGAAGAAAAAAATATTCTGAAAGTCGTAGAAATAATAGAAAAAAAAGAAATTTAAAAGAAAATAAAAAAGAAATATATGAAGAAGATATGAAAAACATATGTAATTCATATGAAAAACATATGGAAACTGAAACTACAACTACAACTGAAAATATAAATAATAATAATATAAATATTAATAAAAATATAAATAACAAACAAAAATTGCAAAAAAAATTTATTGAATGTACAGGTTCTACAAATTTAAATGCAATAGAAGAATGTTTAAGCTATCTACAAGAATTACCATTAGAAGTAATAGAAATAGCTTTAGAAAAAACATCAGAAGTAAATGGAAAATGGAAATATGCAAAGAAAATTCTTAATGACTGGGTTGAGTCAAAGATAAATACTATAGAAAAAGTAACAGCAGAAGAAATTAATTTTAGAAATAAAAGTAAACCACTAGAAGAAACCGATGAAGAAAAAATTAAAAGAAGGACTAAAGAACTGGAGGATCAAATTAATGGAAATAAGTGAATTTATAAAATCGACTAGTAGAATAGAAAAATATTTTAATAAAGAATATACCAAAGCTCAAATAAAAGAAATGTATGAAGAATTAAAAAAATTTGAAATTGAAAGGTATAATACTTTAGTTAGTTTGTCAATTAGATTTTGTGAGCATTTACCTAAAGTAGTAGATATTTTACAACTTGATTATAACAATCCTATTATTGATTTTGAAAAAAAAGAAAGAATAAAATGTAATAAATGTGATTCTACAGGATATATTGTTTATCAAAAAAATATCGTAGATGGAAACAGGACATTAAAATATGATTATGTTGCTTTATGTGATTGTGAAAACGGAAAGAATAATTACAAAAAAGATTATCCAATTCCATATGCAAAAGAGTTAGGATTAATTTGAAATAAAATACAAAAGATTAAAAAATTTTTGAATTGAATAACAAGAAAGGTGGCAAAAATGTTAGAAAATAGAATGATCTTGGAATACGAAAATGATTATAAAGCAGATGAAGAAGATTATTACGAAAAATTAGCTATTCGTGATGATTTACTATATGAATCAAAACTTAATGAAGAATTAGATAGAAATGGAGGAATCTAAAATGGCTTTAAAAGGTTATGATGAATTAAGAAAAATAGACGTAAGTGAATACACAGATGAAAGAGATGGAGCTAAATATTTAAATTGGGCTAAATGTATTGATTTACTTCATGAAAATGGAGCAGAACAAGTTTATTTTATTCCAATGACAAATGAAAAAGGAAGTAGCTTGTTTATGTCAGAAGCAACTTTTGAAACTGGAAGTGAAAAAAATAAGAAGACTAACAGATGTTATGAAACTAGAATTGAAATACATATTGACGATAAAATTTTTTATATGCAAAGCCCAGTAATGAATGGAGCTAATCCGGTTCAAGATAATTCAATGACACAACAAAGAGTATGGAATTCTATGTGTAGAAGTTTTGTAAAAGGCGTTGCCATATATACAGGCTTAGGATTTAATTTATGGTTAAAAAATGAAGAAGAAGATAGTAAGAACAATATAGAAGATGATTTATCAAAACATGATATTTTCAAAATCAAAGAAAGAGTACAACAGTTGTTTACTCAAAAACACAAAATTTTATCAACTTCTGAAATAGCTGAAAAATTACATAGAAGCGAAGAGGAAGTAAAGGCAATATTTAGTTATTATGATACTTTAAGTAATTTTGAAAGAGATCTAGCAAACATTGATACAAAGTCAAGATAGAAGCTATTATATAGGTTGTTCAGATACAAGTGTTGTAGTCGGTAAATGGAATACTAAAACTTTTGAAAAATGGTGGTTAGAAAAGCTAGGAATTTATAAAAATACAATTAAAACAGATGCTATGTTAGCTGGAACAAACTACGAACATAAAATATTAAAATCTTTAGAAATAGTAGATTTAGAAATGGATAAACAGATAATCCTTGAAGAATTAAGGTTAAGAGCTAATTTAGATGGTAATACAAATACTTGTATTTATGAAGTAAAAACACACAATATAAACAAAGAATTTAAAGTATCAAAACAATATTGGAGACAAGCTCAGGTAGAAATGTTTGCAAGTAAAATACACAATTTAAAAATAGTTTCATATGGACTGACTGAAAATGATTATAAAAATTATTTTAACAACATAGATAAAAAAAGAATTAAGTTGACAGAAATCTCTTATGATAAAGAATTTATTGAAAATGAATATTTACCAAAGTTAAAGATATTAGCAGAGTGTTTAAGGAAGGGGAAATATCCAAATGGAAAATAAAATGTTAGCATTAAAAGTTTTTGATGTAGACTATAGCTTTATTATAAAAAATTATCTAGATGAAAAATTATGGGAAGAAGAATGGAATATATTTATTTATAAAAATTTTAAAGTAACATTAAGATTAGATTCCATAAATGTAAAAACAAAAACGATATGGTTTGAAGTAATTATAGATGATAACAATGAAGAAAATAAAAGTTATTTTGGAAAGAGAAAAACAGATTTGTTCAAATATACATTAAGTATTAATAATATTGACATATTAAAAAAACAATTAAATTATACAATATTCAAAATTATGCAAGAATTAGAACAAGATTCTTATATTTGTCAAACAGATCAGTGGTTTGAATTAAATGATACGCAAGATGAAGAACAGGATAAGTTAAGAAAAATAGCAAATGAATTTTTAGATGACGAAAATGTGTCAAATGAAGAAATTAGAGAAGTATATATAGAATATTATATGGACAAAAATGAAAAAATATATGAACTTAAAAGTCAATATTTATCTAATATGAAGTATAAGATGATAACTGATTTTTATGTAGCATTTTTGGAAGCTACCAAAGATGATGAAAGATTAGAAATAATAAGACAAAAAATAGGAAATAGTCAATTAGAAAAAACATTAGAAGAATTGCAAAGATATAAAGAATATATAGAAACAGAAGAATTTGAAAATGAAATGAAAGATAATTTGGAGAATATATAAATGAAAATTGAAAGCAAATTATTTTATAACATTAATGGAAATACATATTATGTTTTATTTGGTAAAAAAGGAGAAAAGGCATTTTTATGCAATATAAATTGCAATCAATATGTGATTTGTCAATTATTAGAGGAAAATAGTTGGTGGCATGGAAACTATTATTGCGATTTTGAAGAAGCTTATGATGATTGGAAGGAAATGAATAAAAATGGATTTTGTCGCAACTAAAATAAATATAGGACAAGACTTCAATGAAGGTGCATATACAGTTACTTTTTATACTAAGCAATCTCCAGTAAACATTTATGAAAAATTAAAAGATATTAAACAAATAAGTGTTGTAGCAAAAAAGAAAAGTAATAAAAGATCTTTAGATGCTAATGCATATATGTGGCTTTTAATAAACAAATTACAAGAAGAATTAAAAATAGGAAATGAAGAAATATATAAAGACTTAATTAGAAATATTGGAGATTATGAAATTATCCCTGTAAAAAATGAAGCAGTAGAAAAATTTTGTAAGGCATGGTCTAAAAATGGAATTGGCTGGGTAACTGAAACATTTAAAAGTAAGTTGGAAGGTTTTACAAATGTTAAGGCTTATTATGGTAGTTCTACATATAATACAAAAAATATGTCAAGACTTATAGATTTGGTAGTTCAAGAATGCAAACAATTAGGAATAGAAGTTAAACCAAAGGAAGAAATAGATAGTTTATTGAAGGAATGGGATAAGAAATGAAAGAAGAATTTTGCATTATGCCAGAAAGCCCATTTTGGGAGATTAAAAGATTTGAAGGTTGCCATAGACATGAAGTTTTTGGTGCAGCTAATAGGAAATTTAGTATAGAAGATGGATTAGTAATATTTTTAAATCCTGCAATTCATAACATGAGTGATATAGGTATTCATTTTAATAAAACTTTTATGGATTATGCTCATAAAGTAGGACAAAAAACTTGGCAAGAGTATTATAACAAAACGCAAGAAGATTTTATAAAAAGATATGGAAAAAATTATTTATAAAATTAAGGCAAAAGAACTCATAACATGAAAGATATATAGGTGCATATTGGAGTTCAAGAACCTATATATCATGTTAGGTGCAAATCCTAACCTACATGGTATAATCGCCCATAGAATTAAGATTACATCAGTCTATGGGGTGGCTATTGGGAAATCATAACCAATAGTGTGATATAGCAAGCCCCACTTTTGCTGTATTGCAGTTGTGATAATACATAAACACAACAAGATAGTGTTAGGCAATTGAATCCCTTCATCAATTGCCTATCCAATATAAAAGGAGGCTAACATGAAAACTATACAATTAGAATATACAGACAAAGGATATTCATATATAAAATGTACAAGAAAAGAATGCTTAAATTGGGGTGGATTAGCAATATGCGATTCTTGTGGTTGCGATATGTTAGAAGAAGTTTATTTAATTTATATATTAGGACAGGCATTTTGTCAGAAATGCTTTAAAGAATGGGTAGAACGTTCTAAAAAATATGAAGATGATCTAACTTTGCAAAAACAAAATCATAAAAGGTGGTATGCAGCACATGGATTTAAAGCAATTGAAAAAATATAGAAATGAAAAAACAATAATAGATGGAATCAAATTTGATTCTAAACTTGAAGCAAGAAGATATTATGAATTAAAACTATTACAACGTGCAAAGGAAATAAAAGATCTTCGTAGACAAGTTAAGTTCGAATTACAGCCAAGTTATAAGAAAAAGAACAAAACTATAAGGTCAATAGATTATGTGGCTGATTTTGTCTATTATGACATTAAAAAAGGAAAAACAATAATTGAAGATACAAAAGGTTTTAAAACAGAAATTTATAAACTTAAGAAAAAAATATTTGAATATAAATATCCAAATTTAGAAATAAAAGAAGTAAAAAAAGAAGAGGTAAGATGATGAGAAAGAAAAGAAAAAATAAAAATAATTCAAAAATATACGAACTATGTCATATATTAGATCCAAAATATTTTCATGTTTCAATAGAATATGAAGCAGATAATAGTATAACGTGGTATGTTTATTACAAAAATTTACCTATGAATTTATATTTTTCAAATAAAAATAAAGCACTTTTATCTAGTAAAAAAAATAATATTAAAGATATTTACGTATTAAATGATAAATTTGAAAAAGAAAAACAATTATTAAAAAACAAAGAATACTTAAATTTTTCATACAAGGTTTTTTCTAAAATGAGTAACATTAAAGATAGCTTTTATCTTATGATAACAGATATATTGTTAGTAAATGTTTTTTCTGTATTTTTAAATGTTTTATTTTTCAGAAATATTAAATTTTCCATTTTGAACCTTATAAATACAATTTTAATAGTAATATTAGGTTCAATTAGATTATCAGAACTTAATAAGAAAACGAAAAAATTAGCAAAAGATATAGAAGAAGATTATATAAAAACAGTAATAAAAAAACAAGGCTTATCGTTTTTAGAAAGGTTAAGGATAGAAAAACAATGGAATTAACAAAAAGAACAGAAAAACAATTAAATAAAGTATTTGATGATCCTAAAAAATTACGTAAATGGATAGATAGAGTATATCATGATATGCTTTTAAACTGCGAACAAAAGACTAAAAAAATGATAGATGAATATTTAGACATATATGGCATTGCAGTAGCTTATACTTTAAGATATGTGTGTGGTTTTGGAAAAAAAAGATTACCAGAAATAATGAATAGAATTTGGAATAATGTAGATAGTTTTAAAGATGGATATATAAGTATTGATGATTGTATAAAAGATTTAAAAAATAATGGAATTGAATTTGAAACAATAGTAAATGATCAAAATAGAGTTCATTGGGAGGAAGATATAAAACATGATATTGAATAAATGGAATTATAAGAAACATATATATGAATCTTATGAAATTCCAAATAACTGGAATTGCAAATTGTATAGTGAAGATATGAATGAGATTGTTAATTGCCCACATTGTGGTAAAAAGTTAAAATATGGAGATACTTATACTTCACTCGAAATACATAACAATATGGGATTTGGTTTTGGTGTATGTGAAAAATGTTATAAAAAAGAATGGTTAAGAAGAATGAAAGGAGATGATAGAAATGTTAATAAGTAAAGAAGAATTCGTTGAAATCATAAATAGATTTAAGGACACTCAAGATACTGTAGAAAAAGTAAATGAATTATTTAATAATACCATTGATAGTCGTATATCCGATTGTATGAATGCTAGTAGTTTAATGATATGCCATGAAGATATAGCTGTAAAATTGTTAGAAAAAATATTTGACGATAAAAGTATATTAAGTTGGTGGCTATATGAATGTAATTATGGTAGAGATTTTAAAATAGGAAACTTAGAAGATAATGGTGTAAAAGTTGATTTAACAACAGCTGAAAAATTATATGACTATTTAGTTGAACAACTAGAAAGAAAAATTAATGAGAGAAATTAAAAATAATTACATTTGCTTTTATTGTTTAGGCTGCGTATAAGAAGAAAATGATATTTTGTACCAGCCTATTCTAATTGGCAAGAAATATATTATAAAGTATTGAAAGAAGGAAAAAATGATAAAAATAGATGATGAATATTTAATTAATGCGACTGAAAGTTGTTATACACTAGAAAAAGTTACAACTATACAAGATACTAAAAGCAAAAATTATGGAAAAGAAACTAAGATAATACAAGGATATTATACATCAATGCAAAATGCTTTAAAAGGTTATTTAAAATGTAAAATGAGAAGATTTGTAGGACAAGAAGAAAACAATACATTTTTTGATTTTATTAAATATTTAGAAAAATTAGAACAATCATTAAAAGATATATTTGGAGATGTATAGTATTTATGAAAGATTGGATAGGAAATAAAAAAAGTACATTTGTGCAATTAGGTGCAAGTAATCATAGCAAAAAAGAAAGGGAAGAAAGAGATTTTTATGTAACTGACCCAAAAGCACTTGAAATATTTTTAGATAGATTAGACGAAGATAAAATTGAATTGCATCATCAAATTTGGGAGTGTGCATGTCGGACTTCGGACATTTAAGTGAAGTACTAAAAAACAGAGGACTTTATGATATTGTTAGTTCAGATATTGCTAATAGAGGATATGGTTATGTTAAAGACTTTTTATCAGTAAATAAAAATGAACTTGAATTAGATATATTAACTAACCCACCATACAAATATGCAGAAAAATTTGTAAAACACGCATTAGATATACAAGCAAATGGCTACTATACAATAATGTTTTTGAAAATACAATTTTTAGAAGGACAAGCAAGAAAAAAATTATTTGAAAAATATCCACCAAAGTATGTGTATGTAAATAGTGCAAGACAATTATGTGCTATGAATGGCGAATTTGATAAATATAAAGCAACAGCAATATGTTATTGCTGGTTTGTATGGCAAAAAGGTTTTAAAGGAGAACCAACAATTAGGTGGATTTAGATAAAAATTAACTAGGAAATATAATAATATTTAGCATATACGGAGATATAAAAGATGAAAGATAGAATAAAACATTTTGATTATAAATTATACGAATTAGAGGAAAAGGCAAAGACATTTTTATTAGTATTAATACTATTTATAATAGGATTTCTAATAGGATATTGGTGTAAAAATGCAGAATATGAGAATAAGATATATAAACAAAAAATTGAAATTATAGACTTAAGAGAAACCATAGATAAAGAAAGAGGTCTAAATAAAAATGAATGAAGAAATATATGAAAAAGATAAACAAATAAACAAAGATCATGTAGCAACACCAAGATGGGTTGTAGAAAATATCTATAATTTAATACATATAGAAAATTATAAAA
>CANQHU010000062.1 GCA_947623945.1 uncultured Clostridia bacterium
ATACAGTTTTTATTTTATTGTTTTTTTTATTTGAGAAAATTTGAATGTTTTTATGTGGTTTAAATAGCAAATCTACAGAAAATCAAGAAAAATTGTTAAAAAAATTGGAAAAGGAGGGTGAAGATATGATATCAGAAGTACTTAGAAAAGAAAATGAAAAACAAAGAAGAGAAGGACGCAAGGAGGGAATTAAAGAAACCATTATACAAATAACACAAAAAATGCTTGAAAAAAACATGAACACAAAAGACATTCAAGAGATAACAGGGGTATCTCAAAAAGAATTACAAAATTTAGTAAAAACGAATAATTAAATTTTAGTTTATAATAAATTACTCAAAATACTAGTAAAAAAATCACTAAAATGATGATGAAAGCATAGAAAATACAAGTAGTTTGAGTGATTTTAATGTTAAAAAATAAATATTAGAGTATAAAATGTATTATTATATAAAACAATAAAAAAATTTTTTCAAAACAAATTTAATTCGAAAAAAATTCCAAAAACCAAAAAAAATAGAAGAAAATAAGAGAAAAAACAAGTATTTTATCAATTTTACTTAATAATCAAAATTGACTTTTTGATAAATAAAAAATATAATTAAAGGAGGAATATATATGACAATATTTACAATAGAAGATTATATAAAATACACTAGAATGTTTCCAGAAGTAAAAGGAGTAATGGAGGAAAGTGAAGTCTATGAATTAGAAACAACACATCAATATCATGATAAAATTTTTAAAGACATATTAGATAATAAAAAAGAATTTATTAATTTTATGGAGCAATATATGGATTTTCCAAAGGGAAGCATTTTAAAAGAAGAAAACATAGAAAAATACAATAGAAAATTTATAACCTTCAATTTTAAAACTAAAGAATCAGATATAATATATAAAATAAAAGATAAAAACATATTTATTTTGATAGAGCATCAAAGCACAATAGATTATCAAATGCCAGAAAGAATTGTAGAATATTGCTTAGAATTAATAAGAAGTGCAAGGGCAAAAAACTATACAAGTTATCCATTAATATGTCCAATAGTTTTATATACCGGAAATAAAAAATGGGATGCACCATTAACTATTAGTGAAAAGCAAGAAAGCGGATATGGATTTAAAAAATTAAATTATCCAAAATACAATTTAATAGATGTAAATAATTATACAAAAGAAGAATTAATAGAGCAAAAAAGTGGAATATCAAAAATAATATTGTTTGAAAAAATAAAAACTAAAGAAGAAATAGAAGAAACAATAAAGAAATTAATAAAAAAGAAAATGACAGAAGATGAAAGAAAAGCAATAAAGCGAATATTTGAATATTCTAATTTAGTAAAGAAACTGTTAAACCAAGAAGAATTAGAAAAATGCAAAGAAATATTAGAAGGAGGAGGAAAAGGAACAATGGAAAATTTTGAAAAATTTATAGTAGAACTTTTAGAAAACAAAATAAGAGAAGTTAGAAGAATAAGAAAAGCAGAAGAAAAAGCATTAACAGAAGGAAGAACAGAAGGAATTTTGCAGGTAGCAAAAAACATGCTAAAAAAGAATATGGAAAGAAAGCAAATAGAAGAACTAACAGGACTAACACGGAGAAGAAATAGAAAAATTGGTAAAAAGTGAAGGATAGAAGTATTTTATTTTATCTTTTCAAAAACACATTTTGAACATACAATTTATTTGCAAAAGACTGAACAACATTCCTCAAAATATACTGTTCTTGAGTAAGTTTATTACTCTTAATATAATGCTTTTCGGCAAAAACAATACGAATAGCCTTTTCAACCTCAGAGCAAAAACGATCATAAGCCTGTTCAATACTAGAAGTTTCAAGAGCAAAACCAATTAATTTCTTAATATCACTAATACTATAAACTTGTTTTAAAATAAAAATAACAAACAAAGTAGCCATATGAGTTTTATTATATTTTTTATTAATTGGAGGCTTAATAGCACCATGTTTAACATAGTTATTAATCATAGTTTTAGTAATTAATTTATCTTCTTTTTCATTATCATTTTTTATATAGCCGTGATAAATACTGTTCTAATAAAGAAACAAGTTGGTCTATATATAAATCAATATTTGGTAATTCATTCCATCTTGGCAAATGAAATTTTTCAATTTCAGTATTCACCTTAATTCACCTCGCATATAATCATAACAGATTTTGAATAGTTAGTCAATTACTTGACAAGATATTCCTTATGTGATAATCTAGTAATCAATACTAGATAGATAAAGGAGAAAAATTATGGAGAGAGAAAAATACCTAGAGGCAACTGAATTTGAGAACATAAAAGATTTAATTTATGCAGTATCACAAAAGTATAATCAAAGAACTGCATTTATGATTAAGCACAAAAAGGAAAATAATGAAGTTGAATATGAAAATATAAGTTATTTAAAATTATTAGAAGAAATTAATTATTTAGGAACTAAATTTTATGAATTAGGATTTAAAGACCAAAGAGTTGCAATTGTTGGAAGAAACAGATATGAATGGTCTCTTGCTCATCTTGCAAACTTATTAGGAGGAATGGTTAGCATTCCGCTTGACAAAGAACTACAAGTAGATGAATTAGAAAACTGTCTAGTAAGAAGTAAAGCAGATGTATTAGTATTTGATGAAAAATACATTGAAAATATTGAAGAAATAAAGAAAAGAGGAAATACAAAAATAGCAAATTACATTTGTATGAGCAAATTAGAAGGATATGATTCTATTCCAGAACTAAAAGAAAAAGGAAAAGAACTATTAAAACAAGGAAATAAAGAATATGTAGAAGCAGAGATAGATAAAAACAAAATGAACATATTATTATTCACATCAGGAACAACATCACAATCAAAAGCAGTTATGCTATCACAAAAAAATATTGCATCTAATATTTATAGTATGCAATTAGTAGAAGACATTAGGAAAGAAGACGTAAATATTGCATTTTTGCCATTTCATCATGTTTTTGGTTCTACCTGTATGTTAGTTATGCTAGCATATGGTGTAAAAACAGTATTTCCAGATGGACTTCGTTATATAGCACAAAATTTAAAAGAATATAAAGTATCTGTATTTGTAGGTGTGCCTTTATTAATAGAAGCAATCTATAAAAAAATAGAACAAGGAATTGAAAAAAAGGGAAAAACCAAAATTGTAGGTATTGCAAAAAAAATTAGTAAATTCTTACTTAAGTTACATATAGACATTAGAAAAAAATTATTCAAAGAAATTATTGATGAATTAGGTGGAAGTTTAAGATATGTAATTTCAGGAGGCGCTCCATTAGATAAAAAAGTAGCACAAGGATTTAACGAATTAGGAATTAATGTTGTTCAAGGATATGGCTTAACCGAAACATCACCTGTTATTGCATCAGAAAATTGCCGAAAAGTAAAATATGGTTCAGTAGGATTTCCAATGGAAAATGTAGAATTAGAATTAGTAAATCAAGATGATCAAGGAATTGGAGAAATTAGAGTAAAAGGACCAAATGTAATGCTTCGGTTATTATGAAAATGAAGAAGCAACAAAAGAAGTTCTAAAAGACCGGATGGTTCTATACAGGAGATTTAGGATATTTTGATAAAGAGGGATACTTATTTTTAACTGGAAGAAAAAAAGATATGATAGTTCTAAAAAATGGTAAAAAAGTATTTCCAGACGAAATAGAAATGGTAATAAATAGATTAGATGAAGTATTAGAATGCCTAGTATATGGAATTCCAGATAAAAATGATAAAAACGATATAAAACTTGCAGTAAAAATTGTTTATGACAAAAATGTTATAGAAGAAAAATATCCAAATATAACTCAAGAAGAATTAGAAAATGTAATTTGGCAAAAAATTAAGGAAATTAATAAAACATTTCCACCATATAAATATATTAAAAATATGATATTAACAGATAAAGAATTAATTAAAACAACTACCAAAAAAGTTAAGAGAAATGAAGAAATAAAAATGCTATTAAAATAAAAATTGTCGTTGGGAACAGGATTTTTTAACAACACCGTTTTCAACGACAATTTTTTATTCAATTTCGGTTATTTTTAAATTAAACTTATCTTCAAAAACTTTCTTCTTAGCAATATATTCTTTAGTTTTAAAACCTTTAACATCAATAACTTCGCTCTTTCCATTTTTATGAAAAACAATAAAATCAGCTTTATATTTTAAACCAGGAGCCAACATAAAAATTGGTTGCAAACAAAAACCATCAATCTCTTTGGCTTGTAACCTCATTTTTAATGCACAATAAAAATCCGCTTCCTTTTGACTGTCAAAAGTATGACCGTCAACAGAAACTTTATTTGCACGATATTTACTTTTTTTATTTTTACCATCTGTAAAATTTTTATAATCTTCAACACTCCAATGTTCCATAAAATAAAGAGCTCCCTTGCTATGAATTTTATCTCATTATATCGAAAAAAAAATAAAAGTGCAACTTTTAGGCAAAAACTTTTTAAGTAAAAACTTTTATTTTTACAAACATTATGATAATATAATAAATATAAAATGTTAAAAACATAAATAGAAGGAGAAAAACATGGATTTCCAAGTACCAAAGTTTTTGCAAGAATTACTAATAAATCAATATGGAGAAGAGCTAACACGGAAAAATAATAGAAGGTTATAGCAAAAAAAGACATACAACATTTAGAGTAAACACATTAAAAAGTAATATTGATGAAATTATAGATTGCTTAAACCAAGAAAAAATAGAATATGAAAGAGTACCATGGTATGAAAATAGTTTTATATTGAAAAATGCTAATGAAAATGATATTCAAAAATTAGATATCTATAAAGAAGGAAAAATATATTTACAAAGTTTATCTTCCATGCTTCCACCAATTTTTTTAGATCCAAAAGAAGGTGAAGATATACTAGACATGGCAGCAGCACCAGGAGGAAAAACAACCGAAATAGCGGTACTTACTAAAAACAAAGCAAATATAACTGCTTGTGAAAGAAATAAAATAAGATATGAGCGTTTGCAATATAACATACAAAAACAAGGTGCAAATGTATACTGTATGTTGCAAGATTCAAGAAATTTAAGTGACTTTTTTTCTTTTGATAAAATTTTATTAGATGCACCATGTAGTGGAAGTGGTACATTAAAAATAGATGAAAATTTAGAAGAAAATTTTACAAAAAAATTAATTGATCAGTCTATTAAACTGCAAACATCATTACTAAAAAAAGCAATAAATATATTGAAAAAAGGCAAAGAAATGGTTTATTCTACTTGTTCTATTTTAAGTGCTGAAAATGAAGAAATTATAGAAAAGTTCTTAAAAGCAAAAAAAATAGAAATTATTCCAATAATAGAAGAAGAATGGATAAATAGCCTTCCGCTTCTTCCAAGCAAAATAAAAGGAACGATAGTAGTTTTGCCAAATGAATTTTATGAAGGCTTTTTTGTTGCAAAAATCAGAAAAATTTAAGGAGAAATAAAAATGTATTATATTTATATGTTGCGTTGTGAAGATAATTCATTATATACAGGAATTACTACAAATATTGAACATAGAATGAAGGAACACTTTACAAAAGAAAACTGTGCAAAATATACATATACTCATACTGCTAAAAAACTAGAGGCTGTATGGGAAACAGAAAATAGAATTTTAGCATCAAAATTAGAATATCATATAAAGACATTAAAAAAATCACAAAAGGAAGAATTAATAAAAAAGAACAATATAGCAGAATTATTATCAGATAAAATTGAAGCAGATAAATACACAAAAATTATGTAAAATTATTAATAGAAATGCTTGTATAATGCAGAATTTTGTGTTATAACTTTTTTGAAAGGAGAATAAAAATGGGATTAGTATTAAAAAATGTATCAAAATCATATTTAGACAAAAAAGCAGTAAATAACTTATCTTTTGAAATGGATAAACCTAGTGTTTTTGGTTTACTTGGTACAAACGGTGCTGGTAAAACTACTACAATTAGAATGATACTAGGAATTTTAAAGAAAGAAGAAGGAGAAATTACTTGGAATGGCAAGCAAGTAGAAAGGAAAAATGTAAATTTTGGTTACCTACCTGAAGAAAGAGGAGTGTACCCAAAAGTTAAAATTTTTGACCAGTTGATGTATTTTGCAGAATTAAAAGGAATGAATAAAGAAGAAGCAAAAGAGGCAATAGATAAATGGGCAAAAATTTTAAAAGTAGAAGAATATATGCAAGTCAATGCTGAAAAATTATCAAAAGGAAATCAACAAAAAATTCAGTTTATGACTGCAGTAATTCACGATCCAGAATTAATTGTGTTAGATGAACCTTTTAGTGGGTTAGATCCTGTCAATACCGAAATATTAAAAAACATTATTATTGATTTAGTATCAAAAGGAAAATATATCATCATGTCAGCACATCAAATGGCTACAATAGAGGAATTTTGTACAGACATTGTTATATTAAATAAAGGAAAAACAGTTCTAAAGGGAAATTTAAAAGAAATTAAGTCTACATATCCTGCTAATCGTTGCATTATAGATGCAAATCAAGACATTAAAAAATATTTAGACAAATTTAATTTTGTAATTGAAAATATGAAAGACAATGAATATGTTATAAAAATATCAGATGAAGAAAAAGCACATGAACTTCTAAAAGAACTAATAAAAGACAATGTAGTTATTAATAAATTTGAAATAAATAAACCAACATTAAATGATATTTTTATTGAAAAGGTAGGTGAACAATAAAAATGAAAGATCTAAAAACAGTAATTTGCTTTACAGCAAAAGATATGCTAAAAAGGAAATCTTTTATAATTTCTACCATTATCATATTAATTTTTATTGTAATAGGATTTAACATTCCAAATATTATAAAATCCTTTGAAGGAGATAGTGTAGGAGAAAAATTATTAATTGTAGATAACGAAGATATTTTTGAAGGAAACTTAGAAAACTTTAAAGAAATGGATTTAGGCTATGAAATTCAAGTAGAAAGTAAAAAAGATATAAGCTATGACAACATAAAGGAGAAAATTGAAAATGAAGAAATAGACTCTGCAATTTTAATAGAGCAACAAGAAGACAATAGCATAAAAATTCGTTATATAGTAGAAAATATGAATTTTATAGAAGCAGTGCCAGAAAATATTATAGATAGTGTTAATTCTTTATATTCTAATATGCAAATTAGTAAATTAGGCTTAACACAAGAACAAATTAAATCAATTACACCAAACTTTGAATTTGAAGTTGAACAGACTGAGGAAGAAAAGGCAAGTGGAAATGTATTTGTAATGATGTTACTTTCTATTGTATTATTTTATGCTATTTACTTTTGTGCTTATCAAGTTTCAAGTTCAATTACAACGGAAAAAACATCAAAAATTATAGAAACTTTAGTAACTTCTACTTCACCAAAAACTATTGTACTTGGAAAGACTCTTGGAATAGGAATTGTACGGATTATTACAATTGATTTTAATTGTAGGAACAGCTTTTGTTTGTGCTAAATCATTTTTAGAGCCAGAATTATTAAATAGCATTTTAGATATGTCAAATATTACGCCGGTTTTAGGAATTATTACAATATTATATTTTATACTAGGATATTTTACTTATGCTTTATTATATGCCCTAACAGGCTCTACAGTAAGCAAACCAGAGGATATTCAATCTGCTAATTCACCGGTTGCATTTCTTGCAGTAGTTGGATTTTATTTGTCTTATTTTACAATGATGAATCCTACAAGCGAGTTAAATGTGTTTGCTTCAATTTTTCCAATTTCATCACCATTTTGTATGCCATTTAGAATTATGATGGGATTAGCAAGCGTTTCTAATGTGATAATTTCTATTATTGTACTTATTGCAACAATTGTTGTAATTGCATATATTACAATAAAAATTTACTCAAATGCAATTTTGAATTATGGTAGCAAAATGAGGTTAAAAGATATAGTAAAATTAATTAAATAATTTCTTCAAAATGATTGAAAAACTCTAAAAATAATATTATAATTTTATTTGGAGGCGATATTAAAATGGAGAAGGAAAATTGTTTTAATCAGGTGGTATGGCCATTATCAAAAAAAGGTGAAATAGTTCAATGGGTAGTACTTAGCATATTTATATTTTTAGTACCAATGATTATACCACAATTGATAAGTACAATTTTTGGAAAAGCAAGCTGGATTGCTACAAATTCTCAATATGTTGTAGGAACCATTGTAAATACAGTGCTAATTGTAGCTGGAATAAATGTCAAGGGATGGAAACAAATTGCTCGGACTAATTACTTTGCCAAGTATATCTGCAATTGGTAGTGGTTTAATTTTTAAATCAGCAAGCATTTATACAGTTTATATGATACCAGCTATATGGTTAGGCAATTTTGCATTAGTATATTTATATCGTAAATTATCAGTACAAAAGAAAGTAAATTATATTTTAACTTCAATTGCTGCTATTTTACTAAAAGCTGCTATTATTTACTTATGCTTTAGATTATTTACCTTGGTTACAGTTATTCCTGGAACAGGAAAAGTATTTACTGCATTAAATCTTTCTATGGGAATGAATCAAATTATTACAGCAAGCATTGCAGCAGTTATTGGTTTTGGAATTAATCTAGGCTTTTGCAAAAAAGAAAAAGTAAAAGAACAATAAATTTTATAATATAAAAATGGAGCAAAACTGTAACACAGCTTTGCTCCATTTTTGTTAGGACTATTTTTCGAGTTTGAAGAATGAAATATCTTTTGAATCTTCAGGAAAATTAATAACTTTTCCATCCACAAACGCATGCCGTAAAATATACCAATCCTTCCAAATAACTGGTGTTAAAAACAGCTGCGGAGAATCAAACAATGCCTCCTTATGTATTTTTGAAGCAATGCTAGAGTGAATGAATATGATTTCATTCTTCCGGCTTAAGAGATCTTTTAGAATTTCTTCTACCGATTTGTCCTTTGGTACCATAGTTACTACATTTTCTAACTTCATAATGCTTCCTCCTATTTGATGTGATTGATTAGTACCTTCTATATGGAATATACCATATGAATATTATTATACCATAATTTTTGAGATTGAGCAAAAAATATTGAGCAAAAAATATTAAAAAACAAAGAAATATAATAAATACTAACTTTTTGAGAATTTATGGGGTGACATTATCATAAATTAATCACAAATATTAATATAAATATATTTACAAATAAAAAATTTACTGTTATAATATACCCATAAAATAGAAG
>CANQHU010000063.1 GCA_947623945.1 uncultured Clostridia bacterium
AAGCAGTGTATACTACCCGAATTTAGTAATTTCAACTGTTTTAATAATTGATGTCTAAAAAAATGGGGAAACTTTTTTTATGGAAAAATATTGCAAAAAAAACAGAGATGTGATAAAATAAAAAAAACCTTATTTAAGGAGGAATTGATATGGGAGAAACAAAAGAAAACCAAAAAGTAAAAAAAGGGAAACACAAATCAAAACCTACTATAGGAGATATTATTTTTAGAATTTTGATTATAGTTGCAATCTTTTTTATAGGTGTTATCTTTTATGTATTTTACATAAGAAATATGTCAAGTGAACTTCGAAGCAGCAAAAATGAAGTGGTAACACAAATACAGAATTATTAATAAAAATACAAAATTTTAAAGTGTCGTAAAAAGGTTTTCCCTAAAAAACGACACTTTTTGAATTTTTTTTCAAAATAACTACTAAAAAATCGAAAAATGATATATAATAAAGAAAAAATAAAAGGGATGTAATAAAAAATGGTTAATGATGGAAATAATGATTATCATATTCATTATGAAATGACAGAAAGAAACAAAAAAATAAAAAAACAAAAAGTAGTTATAGTAATTTTACTAATAGTAGTCCTATTTATGCTTATTTTGATTTTAAAAAGTTTAATTGGTTTAATTTTTAAAACTCAAGAATACAAAGCGCAAGTATTAGCAGTTCAAGAATGGGAAAAAACAGAAATAGCCAGAAAAGAAGAGGAAGAAAGAATAAGACAATCAAGAATACCAAAATTGACACAAGAAGGAAAAGACAACATGGCAAATATATATACTTCAGAAACCAAAAGAGCATTTTTAACATTTGATGATGGCCCATCTACTGTAACACCAACAATTTTAGACACTCTAAAACAAGAAAATATCAAAGCAAGTTTCTTTGTACTAGGTTCTAGAGTAGATGCATTACCAGAAACAGTAAAAAGAATATATGAAGAAGGACACTATATTGCAAACCATGGATATTCTCACTCATATTCTGCAATATACTCTTCACCACAATCAGTATTAGATGAATTTAACCAATGCAACGAATCAGTAAAAAAAGCAATAGGAGTACCAGAATACAATTCACATCTTTTTAGATTCCCAGGAGGATTTCCAGGGGGACCTTATGTAGCAATAAAAACACAAGCAAGAGAACTATTAACACAAAATGAAATTTTATACGTTGACTGGAATGCACTTTCAGGAGATGCAGAAACAACAAAACCAACAGTTGAATTCGAAATGAAAAGAATACAAGAAACAGTAGGAAGCAAAAATAGTGTAGTAATATTAATGCATGATGCACAAGCAAAAAAAGCAACAGCAGATGCATTGCCACAAATTATTAGTTGGCTTAAACAAAATGGTTATGAATTTAAAAATTTCTATGATATTATAAAATAAAGGAGAGAGAAAATTGCCGAAAGAGAGCATTGAACAAAAACTAAATTACCTAGGATTAGATTTAGATAACATACCAACAGCCATCAAAAAATTTCAGCCATTAGAATTTAGAATTCCTAAGTTTTATGATGAAAGACAATATAGGCAATATAGATATATACCAATAAAAGATATACAAATATTATTATCGCCAACAAATAGACTAGACGAGATTGAAGACAAATACAAAAAAGCAAGTCCATTAGCAGACTATTTAGATAATAAAAAAGAAGAAAACATTTTAAAACATACTACATTCTTAAATATGTTAAAACAAATAAAAATAGAAGATATTGAAAAAATAGAAAAAGAACAAGAAAATCTAAACAAAAAAATTCCATTCAAAGTAAAATTTGAAGGAAATTATTTATGGCAAATTTACTATTCAGAAAACACAGACAAATACTTTATGCTAGTACCAACAGAAGACACAGATTATTCAACATTTTTCTTTTTACTAAAAAAGCAATTAGAAAAAAAGAAAGCAGGAAAAATATTTGTACCAATTAGAAATCTTGGATACAGTAGAGAATTTTTAAAAAAATCTGAATTTGAAGACATGGAAAATTACCTATGGCTTTTTACAAAAGATTGGCCATTAATTTACGAAGTTTATAACAAAAAAGACGAATTAAGCATACAAATTGTCGGAGAAACAGTAATTTATGAAAAAATAAAAAGTCCTTATAAAATAACATTAAACAGCAAAGAAGAAGCAAATCAATTTTATAGACTAATTAAAGCAATGTTCATATTACAAACAGAAATGCCAAACTATTTTACATTTAGGGCTGACATAGGAAAAGCAGGCAACATAGAATTTTACATTGAAGACAGAAAAATTGAATACGAAAATATTACAAAATGGATTAGTGATGAATACAAATTAGGAGAAACAAGATGTGAGCAAGCAAAAGACCTTATAGAAACAAAAAGCCTAAAATTAGAAAAACTAAAAATAGAAATAATGGAGCAAGAAATAGAATATCGTGAAAAAGAAAGGCAAATTTCTACATTCTTAGAATGCAAAAGAACTTTTTTTGGAAAATTTAAATATTATTTTAAATACAGCAAAAAGAAAAATAAAATGTATCCAAAAAGAATGAAAAAAGATGGAGAAGAAGAAACAGAAGAAAAAGCAGAAGAAGAAATTATTACAAGTAAGGATTTAACACAAAAAACAGAAAAAAAACCAAGGAAAAAATCTTCATCAGAAAAAGAAAATTACACTATAGAAGAATTATTAGAACGATATAAAGAGTTTGAAAAGCTAGAGAACGAATTAAAAAACATTACAATGGACTTAAACAGTTTAAAACTAAAAAACAAAAACATGGATAAAAAAATAAGAAATGCTAGTATCTTTATTGATGACATTGACAGTCACAAAAAAAGCATATTCGAATTTTGGAAATACACCAACAAAGACGAAATATCTTCTTTACCAGAAGGAGAGGAAGAAGAAGTAAACATTATCAAAAAAATCTCAAAAGTTTTTGATTATGAAGAAGACTTTGAAAAATTCGGAAATGAGATGGATGAAGAGCAAAGAGAAAAATTAAATAAACAAGAAACAGATAGCATTTATATCAGTTCTACAAATTTAATAGATATATTAAATAAAATAAAAACAAATAATATTTTGCCAAAAGACATAGAAGATAGTTTAAAAGAGCTAAAAAAAGAAGCAGCAAGAGAAAAAGCATTGCTAGAGGGTGAAGAATTTGATATTTTTGGTGGAGTTGTAAACGATTCATCAAAAGTATCTGAAATTAATAACAAAAAGCACAGAGAATTGCCAAAAGATAAATTTAGCATTTTAGACATTAACAAAACAACAAAACAATTAGAATACAAATTATCATTAGAAAGAGTTATAGAGCAAATAAAAGAAGCAATTCAAAAAATAACCTTAATGGAAGAATTACCAGTATATAAAGGACTACCAAACAAATTATTAGATGATAAAGAAATTAATATATTTGACATTAATCCAGATTCTGAAATGAAACGAATGGTGACAATAAAAGAAAACAAAATTATTAATTTCTACAAAATTAATTTAAGCAAAGAAGTAAATGGAATTAGTTTTACAAATTGTATATTCTATGACAACCAAAACAAAACATTGCCAGTAGGTCAAGACTTATCAACAAGAATATTAGTAGACATTGAAAAACTTGATATGCAATTAAAAAACAAATTTTCATTTAGAATTCTTAATTTAGAAAAAGAAGATGATGACTTTTCAGACATTGAAGTAAAAACAGTAAATTTATTTGAATATGATGCTTAAAAGAACCAAAAAAGCCTTCTTTACATATTATGAATTAATATGTAAAGGAGGTTTTTAATGTGAAAAAAATAAAATTAATTTTCATTTTTTCTATTATAATTTCACTCATGTTTTTTGTTAACATTAATTTTACTTATGCTATAACTCCAATAAGCAATCCTAAATACAACGGAATAGATGTAAGCGATTGGCAAGGATACATAGACTATTCACAAGTAAAGCAAAGTGGAATCGAAATAGTATATATAAAAGCAAGTCAAGGAAATAATATAAAAGATCCATATTTTGAAATTAATTACGAAAATGCAAAACGTAATGGCCTAAAAGTTGGATTTTATCATTTTTTAACTGCAACAAATACAGAAGAAGCAGAAAACGAAGCAAGATTTTTTGCATCAGTAATATCAGGAAAAAATCCAGACTGCAAATTAGTTATGGACTATGAAGTATTTGGTGGAGTAAGTGTAGAAGAAACAAATCAAATAGCAGAAGTATTTTTAGAAAGTGTAAAAAGATTAACAAATAAAGAAGTTATTATATACAGTGATTTATCAAACAGTATAAATAGATTTTCAAGAAGTCTTGCAAACAATTATGAATTATGGCTTGCTTATTATGGAAATTATAATGAATTAAATAATGTAGAAACTAGCTGGAATAATTGGATAGGAGTTCAATTTACAGATAGAGGTAGAATTCCAGGAATTTCTGGGAGTGTAGATAGAGATGTTTACACAGAAAGCATATTTTTAACAGACACAACAACTACTATACCAGAACAAGAAAATCAAATACAAGATTTTAATACTAGAACACAAGATTATGTAGTTAGAAGTGGAGATACTTTATCAGAAATTGCCTTAAAATTTGGAACAACTGTACAAGAACTAGTTGAATTAAATCAAATATCAAACCCAAATTTAATTTTTCCAGGTCAAGTATTAAAAATAATTACAAATTCAACTGTAAATGGTCAAGAAACGAGGGGAACAGGAAGCATTGTATATACTGTTCAAAGGGGAAATACGCTTTCTCAAATTGCTCAAAACTATGGAGTTAGTGTAGCTCATATTGTAGAAATAAATGATATTCAAAATCCAAACCTAATCTTTCCAGGAGAAAAATTAAGAATTACAGAAAGCAATAATCAAACATTAAATCCTGTGTTACAAAATAATTATTATATAGTTCAAAGAGGAGATACATTAAGCGGAATAGCCCTTAAATTTGGAGTTACAGTCTCTTACTTAGTAAATCTAAATGGAATTCGAAATCCAAATTTAATTTATACAGGCCAAATATTAAAAATAAGATAAAAATGTTGAAATTCGACAAAAAATATTGTATAATATTGACATAATTTCTTAGAAAATTATGGAGGTGTTAGCAAAAAAATGAAGGACTTAAAAGATTTTGAAAATATCAATGATATATTAGATGTACAATCAGAAGAAGTAAAAAACGCAATAAAAAATATGGACTTAGCAATGCAAGAAGGAGACATAGAAACAGTAGAAAAAATTGGAGAACAAGAGATCTTTAAGAAAAATGCCATTATACAATTTAAAATGATGCAATTAGAAATGCAAAAAGGTGAATATGAGAAGGCACAAAAAATTGGAAGCAAAAGAATATTTAAAAACAATCCATTTATTCAAGAACAATTAGCAGAAATTGAAAAAAAATTAGAAAAAGAAGGAGCATCTTCAAGCAATTTACTAATAGACGAAGAACAAGATGAAAAACAAAAATTTTTAAATGAAATTAAAACCAAATTATATTATAACAGAATTTTACAAGAAGACATAGAAAGTGTAAAAAATAATCCTGATATATCAGAATATGAAAGAACATGTATGTTACTTGCAATAAATGCAAAATTAAAAGATGTAAAAAGCGCAAAACAAATTGCAAAAACGTTTAAAGCTCAAAGTGAAAATTTAGAACAAAATAAAATGATTAATAATATTGTACAAAAAATAGAAAATAAAAAAACTTCTGTATTTGATATGGGAATATATGATAAAGTATTAGAGTGGGAATTTGATGAAGAATTACAAAGTACTTATTATGAAGAACAAAAAAAGCAACAAGAAGAAAAAAAGCAATTGCAAACTGCAAAACAAGTTCAAGTTAAATCAACTAGAGCAAAACCTTCTTATTATATACCAAGCTATGAAATAAATAGGAGAGATTTTAGTAATAGAATAAGAGTTTCTCCAAGAAGTGCTATAAATATCGAGCAAGAGAAAAAAGTAAGAGAAAAAAATTATTATAGTGAAATAAAAGACTATTTAGACTCAAAAAGAAAAGAAATCTATGTAAGTATGCAATCAACTAATTATGAGGTACAAAGAGATGCAATTTCTCAATGGGATAAAATGGAATTACTAATAGAAAAAGTAGATGAAAACAAAGATAACAAGGAATACCTTAACGGCTTACATAGTAAAATATCACAATTACAAGAAAAAGAAAATGGTATAAGTAGATAAAATAAAATTAGAAAAATTCTAGACATTTAAAAAAATATGTGCTAATATATATTAGTACATATTTTTTATGCCGATGTGGCGGAATTGGTAGACGCACTGGACTCAAAATCCAGCGAGAAATCATGTGGGTTCGAGTCCCACCATCGGTACCATAAAAATAAAATTAATTAAAGGAGGATTTTAAAATGGAATTAAAAGGAAGTAAAACAGAAAAAAATTTAATGGAGGCATTTGCAGGTGAATCACAAGCAAGAAACAAATACACATATTTTGCAAGCAAAGCAAAAAAAGATGGTTATGAGCAAATAGCAGCAATATTTCAAGAAACAGCAGACAACGAAAAAGAACATGCAAAAATCTGGTTCAAATTACTACAAGGAGGAGAAATACTAAGCACAACTGAAAATTTAAAAGCAGCAGCAGAAGGAGAAAACTACGAATGGACAGATATGTATGACAGAATGGCAAAAGAAGCAAAAGAAGAAGGATTTGACCATATTGCATTTTTATTTGAAGAAGTAGGAAAAATAGAAAAAGAACACGAAGAAAGATATAGAAAACTATTAGAAAACGTAGAAAATGGATTAGTATTTAGTCGTGATGGAGATAAAATTTGGAAATGTAGAAATTGTGGACACATAGTAATTGGAAAACAAGCACCAGAAATTTGTCCAGTATGCAACCATCCAAGAGCATATTTTGAAATAAAAGCAGAAAATTATTAAAAAAGAGCTCTGTTTTTGATAACAATATTGCTATCAAGAACAGAGTTTTTTAATATTTTTTTATTTTCTAAAATACTTGAAAAATAAACAAAAAAAGCATATAATATAGAACGATGATAAAAAACAATAAAAAGGAGCAAAAATGCCAAAATTTTTTATAACAAATCAAGCAATAAAAGACGACAAAATCGAAATTTCGGGAAATGACACAAACCATATAAAAAATGTATTAAGAAAAAAAGTAGGAGAAACTTTAAACTTATGTAATACAGATACAACAGAAAATTATTTATGCCAAATAACAAATATAGAAGAACAAAAAATACAATGCAAAATAATAGAAAAAATAATAAACAATACAGAACCAAAAACGGAAGTAACAATATTTCAAGGCTTACCAAAAGCAGACAAAATGGAACTAATCATACAAAAATCAGTTGAATTAGGAGCTTGCAACATAACACCAGTAGAAATGAAAAGATGTGTTGTAAAACTAAATGAAAAAGACAAAATAAAAAAAATAGAAAGATGGCAAAAAATATCAGAAGTGGCATCAAAACAATGTGGAAGAAGCAAAATACCAAAAATAAATCAAATTTGTTCTATTCAAAATATTTGTCAAATTATATATGATTATGATATAGTAATAGTTGCATACGAAGAAGAAAAAGAAAATACATTAAAAGCAGAATTAGAAAATTTGAAAAAAAGCCAAAAAGAGAATTTAAACATTGCCATTGTAATTGGCCCAGAAGGTGGAATTGATTCATCAGAAATAAAATTGTTAAAAGAAAAAGGTGCCAAAACTGTAACTTTAGGAAATAGAATATTAAGAACAGAAACAGTAGCATTAAATATTTTAAGTATTATTATGTACGAATTTGAAAATAAAAATTAAGGAGAAAGCAAAAATGGTAGTATCACAACCAATATTAAAGAAAATGTTTAGAAGTTTATTAAAGGCAGTTTGTATCACACTATATTTTATTATATTAAACTTAGCATATACTGCTATGAAAGAAGAAAGATTAATAAATGATATAAAAGTCTTTGCAGGAGTCTTTTTAATAGTTGGAATTTACTTCCTAGAAAAAGCATATAAAGATGACGATGGCATGGAAGGACTAAGTGGAATAGAATTTTTAATAATAGCATTACACAGTTTATCAATAATGCATGTTATTACATTATTCAAATACGACTTTAGACTTTACTTATTAACATCATCTTACGTTTTTTCAATTTATTTTGTATTAAAAGCAATTATACTATATACAAAAGGAAGAAAGGAATATTTGCAAGAATTAAGTGATATATCAGAAATTGTAAAAAAAGACGAGCCACAAAAAAAGGAAGCAAAGAAAAGAACTCCAGAAGAAATGGAAAAAAGAATAAAACACAAAAAACAAAGAGAAGAAGAAATTGAAACACAGGTCAGAAAAAAGAAAAAGAAAAAGGCAGTAACAACAAAACCAACAGTAAAAACAGTAAAAACCAAAAAAGAAACTACAAAAAGACCAGTAAAGAAAACAATTAAAATTGAAGAACCAGATGAGCAAGAAAAACCAGTTGTAAAAAAGAAAAAAACAACATCAAAAACAAAAACAACAAAACATTCTGCAACAACTAGTTCAAAAACACATACACAAAAAGCAAAACTAGAAGAAAAACCAAAAAAAACAACAGCCAAAAAGCAAGTCAAAAAGAAAAAAATTGAATAAAAGAGGTAATTAGTGTGAAAAATAAAAAGTTAAAAAAGAGCATGATTAATAACAGTAGCCAATAAAATTAAAAAAACAAACTACTG
>CANQHU010000064.1 GCA_947623945.1 uncultured Clostridia bacterium
ATAAAGAAATATAAATGTCGCAATTTTTCATGGCGCTTTGTGCCAAGCGAAGCGACGGAATGGAGGTTAAAATGGAAGAAAGACAAGAGAGAATGGACGGAAAAATCATAGAGAGAGACATCGAAAAAGAAATGAGGACAGCTTACATTGACTATGCCATGAGTGTTATTGTATCAAGAGCACTTCCAGACGTAAGAGATGGTTTAAAACCAGTACATAGAAGAATTCTATATGCAATGCATGAAGACGGAATTACATCAGACAAGCCATACAGAAAATGTGCAAACACAGTAGGTTCTGTACTTGGTAGATACCATCCACATGGAGATTCATCAGTATATGATGCAATGGTAAGATTAGCACAAGACTTTTCAATGAGATACATGTTAATTGATGGACATGGAAACTTTGGTTCTGTTGATGGAGACGGAGCAGCAGCAATGAGGTACACAGAAGCAAGAATGGCTAAAATTTCAGAATATATGTTAACAGACATTGAAAAAAACACAGTAGATTTTATGCCAAACTATGATGATAGATTACAAGAGCCAACAGTATTACCAGCACGAATACCAGCACTTTTAATAAACGGATCTTCTGGAATTGCAGTTGGGATGGCAACAAACATTCCACCACATAACCTAACAGAAGTTATAAACGGAATTATAAAAGTAATTGATGAAGACGAAGTAACAGACGAAGATTTAATGACTGTTATTAAAGGACCAGACTTCCCAACAGAAGGATTAATTTTAGGTATAGAAGGAATAAAAGAAGCATATAAAACAGGAAAAGGAAAAATAACATTAAGAGCAGAAACAGAAATTGAAGAAATGTCTGGAAACAGGCAAAGAATAATTGTATCTTCTTTACCATATCAAGTAAATAAGGCAAATCTAATAAAAACAATATCTGATTTATCAAAAGAAAGAAAAATAGAAGGAATTTCAGAATGTAGAGATGAATCAGATAGAATTGATAAAGTAAGAGTAGTAATTGAATTAAAAAGAGATGCAAATGCACAAGTAGTTTTAAACCAATTATTCAAACATACACAAATGCAAACAACTTTTGGAATTATAATGCTTGCATTAGTAAATGGAGAGCCAAAAATTTTAACACTAAGACAATGTATAGACTGTTATATTGATCACAGAAAAGATGTTATTTTAAGAAGAACCCAATTTGAACTAGACAAAGCCTTAGCAAGAGCACACATTTTGGAAGGATTAAAAATAGCATTGGACAACATTGATGAAGTAATCAATATAATTCGTTCATCTTATGATGACCCAAAAGAAAGATTAATGGAAAGATTTGGACTATCTGATGTACAAGCACAAGCAATTCTAGACATGAGGTTAAAGACATTATCAGGTTTGCAACGTGAAAAAATAGAAGAAGAATATAATGAATTAATGGCATTAATTGCACATTTAAGGGATATTTTAAATAGTGAAAGATTAGTATTTGAAATAATAAAAGAAGAACTAATTGAAATAAGAGACAAATTTGGAGATGAAAGAAAAACAAAAATTGTAGCAGCAGAAGGAGAAATTGATGTAGAAGACTTAGTAAAAGAAGAACAATGTGTAGTTGCTTTAACACATTTTGGATATATTAAAAGAATGCCAATTGACACATATAAGAGCCAAAAAAGAGGTGGAAAAGGAATTACAGGAATGGCAACAAGAGAAGAAGATTTTGTAAAACAAATATTTACCGCTTCTACTCATGATACAATCTTATTCTTTACAAATAAAGGAAAACTATATAGATTAAGAGGATATGAAGTTCCAGAAGCAGGAAGAACAGCAAGAGGAACAGCAATTGTAAACTTATTAAGTTTAGATCCAGGAGAAAAAGTATCAGCAGTTATTCCACTTCAAAACTTTGCAGAAGGAAAATATCTATTAATGGCAACAAAGAATGGGTTAATTAAAAAGACACCTTTAAAAGAATATGATTCAACCAGAAAAACAGGATTACAGGGAATAACATTAAAAGAAAATGACGAATTAATTGATGTTAGACTAACAGATGGCGAAGACAATGTAATACTAGTTACAAGAAATGGTATTTGTATAACATTTGATGAAAAAGATGTAAGACCAGTTGGTAGAGTTTCTCAAGGTGTTATTGGAATAAAACTAGATGAAGATGATGAAGTAATAGGAATGGAATCTGTTATAAGCGGAGGAAAAGCAACCTTACTTGCTATTACAGAAAATGGATTTGGAAAAAGAACAGAGCTAGATGAATACAGAGTACAAAATAGAGGTGGTAGAGGAGTTATTACTTACAAAATCACACCAAAGACCGGAAAATTAGTAGGAGTAAGAATTGCAGTAGAAGGTGATGATGCCATGTTAGTAACAGATACAGGAACAATTATAAGATTAAAAGTAAGTGACATTAGTATCTTGGGAAGATCTACACAAGGAGTTACCCTAATGAGGACAAATGATGGAAAAGTAGTAAGTGTAGAAACTTTAAGCCAAGAAATAACGGATGAATCTGAAGGAACACAATTAAAAATATAAAATTAAGGTCTAACTTTATTTAAAAGTTAGACCTTTTTAAATCTTAAATCATCTCCGAAAAAATAATAAATATCATAATATCCAGCAATTCGAGAACCGTATTCTTTCCTCATAAGTATTAAAAATATCTTTAATATCTAAATTAGTTGAAATAATAGTTTTAGTTATTTTTCCATTTAAATTTAAAGCACGAGTATTTATAATAGTAAATAATTCACTAAGTTTCATACTATTTAAACTTTCGGTTCCCAAGTCATCAATAATTAATAAATCCACATTAAAAATAGAATTATAAATTGTATCATCTACATTTTTTTGCCTATTCATCTTGTAATCAATTACGCTTTCAAGCAAAACAGGAGCAGTTTGATAAAGAACAGTTTTACCAAGTTTTAATAATTCTTTTGCAATACAGTTTGACATAAAAGTCTTACCGTAAACCAGTATTGCCAGTAAAAAGCAAATTTTTTGTATTTATATTATCAAAATTTTCTATAAAATTAATACACTTATTTTTAATATTTTCCATATTTTTTCGTGGAGAAATATTAAAGCGATATTTTGCTAAATCAGGTTCATCAGAAAAAAATCGCAAATTGAAAGTATCAAAATTTTCTTTATCAATATTTGATAAATTAGAATTATGAAAAGCATAATCCAATAATTTTTGTTTTAAACAATTACACATTTCACTTTTATAATTATCTTTCCAAATGTAACCAGTATCTTTACAAATAGGACAATCAAATTTAGGTTGTAAATAATCATAAGGTAGGTTAGCATTTTTTAAAATAATTTCTTTTTCATTTTTTAACTCTTTAATTTTTTCATCTAAAGCTGACAAAGAAAAACTTTTATTCAAAAGAATATTTTTACTGGTCTGAATTGCAAAGTCATTTAATTCTTTTTCAATTTCTTGAAGTTTTGGATATTTTTCATATAGTTCTTCTTTTCTTTTTTGTAAATCCAATTCTGCTCGCAATTTCTTTTGTTCATATTCTCGAAGAAGAGAATTTAAAACTTCATTTGCCATCTAATCCTCCTTATTATCTGTATTATTTGCATACAAGAAGTCTAAATTATCATAATTTCTTTGTTTATAACTTATTTTATTAACTTTTGTTTTCAACTCTTTAACAGATTTTTCTTGCTTTTTTCGTTCTTCTAAAAATGCAGATACTTCTTGAGCTGTTTTTAAATTCCTATCATGCCAGTCTGTTATAAGATTATTAATATATTCAAAAGTAGGATTTTGCTTTAAAGTAGTACGCTTTAATGCTAATTCAATAACACTCATATCATATCCAAAGTTTACAACCCAATTTTCAATATATGCCTCTTCGTATTGAGTAAGACCATTGTATTTTCCCATTTTTTTGCTAATTAATTTTTTAAATTTATTTAGGTTTTCTTGTTTTTGATAATATATTTCTAAATCAGACCATGTCTTAATTTGATTTAATGACCATGCTTCTGCAACTGTTTTTACGTAGTTTTTATGCAAAGCACTTTTGTTATAACAATAATCAAATAAAGCAATCATAACTTGTTCATCAAATTCATATTTTTTAAACCATAAGTCGATGTCACTATACCAAGAAGGTCCCATAATTCCTTGAAAATACATATTATTAATATGATCAATTGCTTTTGCTCTAGATTGATTTTTTGAATTTTGCTCTATTTTTTCTTTAGACATAGTTAAATTAGGTGTATATAAATTGCGTAAAGAAGTTTCTTGTAAATCAATTATAATGTAACCATTAGCTTTTTTTAAAATTAGGTTATTTTCTTCTAAATATTTAAAACCATCATTAATAGTTTTTAATGGAATATTTAGTTTTTTAGATAAATCATTTAATTTGATTTCCTTATCATATTTTGATAAAAAAGCAATATATAAATAAATTTTTAAAAAATCTCCAGGTATATCAGGTAAATGTTCAGAAAAAAATATATCTGGAATCATTGTTTCTGAAAATAAAAGAGATTTGTCTTTTTGTTCTAATTTCATTAAAATCAACCCCTCGTGTAATTAAAATTATAACTTTTTTAGACAAAAAATTCAAGAATAATTTCACTTTTTATACAGAAATAATTTTGGCTTTAAAAGAAAACGAATAAAATATGAAAAAACATAGATAATATTTTCTCCATTAAAGCCAGCAAAACTAAACAAGAGTAAAGGAAAACAGAAAACTACTAACACAAATATTTTTAAAGTCCAACTAGGAAAAATTAAATTAGCAATTACAAAAACAAAAATATCCCAAACAAGATTTGCAAAAGCAGTAGAATAGTCAATTACACCTAATAACTTATTTTTAAAATTATAATTTTGAGGAAAAATAAACTTCATTTATAACCTCCTTTCCTTCAAGATTTAAAACTTAGAACCAACAAAGTTTTTCACAGATTGTGAAACTTCTGTGGAAATTCCACCTAAAAAATCACGAACTAAGGAATTTGTTTTTATTAAAGCATAAATTCCTCCAACATAAACAAATTTCGAAAATAAATTACTAGATGAATAATCCATAGAAAATAAAATTAATAAAACAAGTGATACAATAATTTGGATAAATAATAAAGAAAATAAATTTCTAAACCAAGTTTTAAAAAACCAACTAGTTTTATTTAGTGACAGAGATAAAAAAGCAAAAGGAGAAAGCAAAGCAAAAACTTTAATCAAAATATATCTTAAAGAATAAGAAAATACTAAATTTAAAAGAGAAATACTTAAAGTCCCTTTTATTAATCCATCAATAGAAAAAATATTTAGTGCATTTGTGTCAAGTGCAATACTTGTATTAATTGTAGAAATCAATTCTGAAAAACCAATATTTTTATTAAATAAACTTGCGCCTAATGCTTTGATTGCATCAGATACATTAAAATTCAAATTAAGAATCATTTCTAAAAGGAAAAACGAAAAGTTCATACCAATTCCGCATAAAATTAGTTTTATTATAAAACTTAATGGAGTTTCGGATTGTGTGTAAGTAAAGTGTGCCAAAAGATATCTTGCGGAATAATATAAAATAAATGCAATTAAAAATGAATTTGCAATTAATAAAATGCCATTTGAACTAGAAGTACCAAAAAGAGTCTCAAAGTTTTTATCATATAAAATATCGGAATTAACAAATGTTATTTCATCTAATACAGAATAAAGATTATTATCAATTGAACTAAATAAAGTTTCAAAAATAGTATTAATTGTATCAATAATAATTTGTGTAATATTACTTGAGTTTTCCAAAAAATCCCTCCTTTTAGCCAACTAATGATTTAATAGCTGATAAAATTAAGTCAATAGCTAAAATAAATGCATAAGAAAATAAAGAACCTTTAATTAATTTTTTACCGGTACGAATTTTTTCTTCGTCACCAAAACTAAATTTTTTCATAAATACACCAGTACCAACTGCAACTGCAGCAGCAGGTGTAGAAATTGTAATTAACCACTTTTTTATATTTTCAAAAGCAGAATTAATTTTTGTTACAATTTCAGGATCACCCCAAGCAGAAAAAACTTGAGAGTGAAAAATACATAAAAATAATAAAAACATAAACATAATATATAAAAATTTTTTCTTCAATAAAATCAATCCTTTCTTGTTAATTTTTAAAATAAGGTAGCATTTTCAATTTTTCTGGTGGATAAATTTTATTTCCATCAGATAAAAAAGCAAGTGCTGTAAAAGTTTCTAAATTTTGTGTAAAAAAGTTTGTTTCAAAAACATAATCATTTTGTAAATAGGTACTAAATGTTTCTGAAATGTTAGAATCTTGAGAATTTAAGGTATTGGTAATATAACTAAAGTTAGTTTGCTTTGCACTTTCGGAAATACTTTTAGAAGTTCTTTCTTTTTCTTCTTTTCCTAATTGCTTTTGCGCTTCTTCAATGGTAAAAATATCATCAGTTCTAAACCATATCTTATTAATTAAATTTTGAGTAAGAACTTTTAGTTGTGCATCCTCTTTTAGAGTTGCCTTTAAGGAAGAATAACTTTGGGTGCTTACTATATTAATGCATTTGGCTTCTCTACTTAAAGAAAAAAATTCACTATCTGCTTTTGTTGCATATTTATCATATTCATCACATATAAATGCAGTTGTTTTTGCACAATTTTTTGATAAATTAGAAATAATTTCAGTTTGAAAGTCTTGCTTTAAATAGGCTGCAATGATTTTAGAAAGAGAATTGTATTCAGAAATATTCATATTTAAAACAACTATTTTCCCCTTTTTTATTACTTCAGAGAAACCATTAAAAGAAAGTTCTTCTTTAGGAGAACAAAAAGTTCTCATTACGTCGTAATCAGAAACAAAGCAGTTTGTAATACGAGTAATTTCAGAAACTAAAATTCCTTTGGTTCTACTATCTAAATTTTCAAATTCCTTTTGAAAAAAATTTAAACTAGAATTTAATTCATAAATTTGTGATGTAGATAATTTGGAATTCATAAATAAATTTCTTAAAATTTCTATTTTTTCTTTATAATAATCGGGAATTGTTATTAAATTATGAATTTCTAAAAAAGTAACATAATTGTTATTGTAAAGCCTGCATAATTTGATACATTCAGTTAAAATTTCTTCTGCTTTATCTAACCAATAAGATTCAGTATTGTTTTCTGAAAAAAGTAAAAGAATATTTTTTAAACGATTGGCAAGGACTTGTGGTTTTAGATTAGGCTTGTGCAAGGGATTATAATGAATATTTGATTTTAAACGAATTGCAATTAAATCTTTTTCTAAATGAAATTGCTTGCTATATTCTTTAACTTGATGATAGAAATTACCTTTAACATCTAATATAAGCATTCCAATTTTGTTTTTTGGATGATTAAAATTAAATTCCATTAATTGTTTTGTAAAGGGATACATGGCACTTGAAGTTTTACCAGAACCGATTGTACCAGTTATTAAGAAATTTTGGTATAAACCTTTTTCAGGAAGATATATTTTATTTCCATTAAGATCTTTGCCAATTAATAAGTTTAATTCTTCTTTTGATTTTGGAATGTAAGAAGTTAAAGGAGAGTTTTTATTAATAGAATTTTGAAAAAAAGAAAGTTTCATTAAAAAATGTTTGTAGATAAAATGTCCAATTATGATACTAGAAAAAGAAGAACAAAAAATGTATGCCGATTTTAGTATTTTCCAAAGGTTTGGATTTTTTGAACAAATGTCAAAAGGGTGAATTCCATAAGTTATAATTACTTCTTTTGCTGTAAAAATTGGGTAAAATATTTTAAAAGTGATAATACTAAATAAAAAATAAAATAAAAGAATAAAAGCAAATTCTTTGATGTATCGATAAAAAATGATAAAAGACCTCCTTCCTTAAATTAAAAAGATTTTTTCTTGATTTTTAATTTTGCACCTTGTTTGTTGTGAAAAATAAAGATATCAAAAAATGTGTAAAATGAATATAAAGTGATGAAAAGATAAATAATAAAAGTGATAAAAAATAGATCAATTAATTTTAAAATATTGTCACCGCCTTTCGAAGTTTTTTACATAATACAATATTTTTTTAAATTTGTCTATACTTTTTTCAAAAATTATGATAAAATTTATTATATTAATTTTAAGGAGGCTTTAAAAATGGAATTCAATAAAGATACTTTAATTGGAGAAATCTTAGAAAAGGCACCAGAAAAAGCAGATATTTTGTTAGAAGCAGGAATGCATTGCTTGGGTTGCCTAGCTTCACAAATGGAAACATTAGAGGAAGCATGTAAGGTTCATGGAATTGATGTAGAAGAAGTTGTTAAAAAATTAAATGAAGATTAATTAAATTTTTAATGGAATAGTAACAAAAATTCAAAATATATAAGTGGACATTTTAAAATAAAATTCACAAAAAAGACAAAAAAATTCAATAAATGTTGTGAATTCTTAGTAATAATGTTCAGTTTTTAATATTGAAATATTAGTAAAAATGTTCAAAGATATTTTAGTAAAA
>CANQHU010000065.1 GCA_947623945.1 uncultured Clostridia bacterium
AAACAAAATAAAGAAATATAAATGTCGCAATTTTTCATGGCGCTTTGTGCCAAGCGAAGCGACGGAATGGAGGTTAAGATGAAAAAAATAAATTACGAGATTTTAGGAATCTTAATAATTGCAATTTTTTCTTTAAGTGTTATTACAATGAATGAAAAAGCAAAAACAATTGAAACAAATGGTGAAGTTGTAAGCAATCAAAAAATATGTTGGGGAATTAAAAGAAATTCAAATCATGAACAACCAGATGTAGGAAAAGCAAATCAAAAAATATTAGAAGAAAATCAAGGAATTTGCCTTGGAAACAAAGCCACAAAAAGTATTTATTTAACATTTGATGAAGGTTATGAAGCAGGATACACAGGAAGTATTTTAAAAGTTTTAAAAGAAAACAAAGTAAAAGCAACATTCTTTATTACTGCACACTATGTAAATACACAGCCTGAACTTGTAAAGCAAATGATAAAAGAAGGACATATCATAGGAAATCATACAGTTAATCATAAAAGCATGCCAGAATTAACAGAAGAAAAAATCAGACTAGAAACAATGGAATTACATCAAGTAATACAAGAAAAATTCAATTATGAGATGAAATATTTGCGACCACCAAAAGGAGAATTTAGTGAAAAAACTTTGCAAATAACAAATCAATTGGGATATAAAACAGTAATGTGGTCATTTGCTTATGAAGACTGGGAAGAAAACAATCAACCAAATGAGCAAGAAGCAAAGAAAAAAATATTAGATAATTTACACAATGGCGAAATAATGCTTTTACACGGAAATTCTAAAACCAATACCAATATTTTAGATTCAGTTATAAAAGAAGCAAAAAATATGGGATATGAATTTAAACCTTTAGATCAATTTGAGGAGTGATTTTGAAAATGAAAAAAAAAGGCTATAATAGGCTAGATAAAATATTAGAATTACCGCAAGAAGTATGTAGCAATACGCCTAAAATTAGTATAACAGGATTTAATGAAATGATAATTGAAAATTTTAAGGGGATATTAGAGTATGAAGAATTTTTTGTTAGAATTAACACTTATATTGGAATTATTAGCGTTAATGGATTTAATCTTAATCTAGAAAACATGACAAGTGATGACATTAAAGTAACCCGGACAAATTGAAAGTATTGACTTTGAAAAAATAGTAGATTAAGGAGAAAAAACAATGATTATCAAAATATTACTTAGTTATATTTTAGGGTATTTAGAAGTTAGTATAGAAGGTTATTATATAGAAAGATTTATAAATTTATGTAGAACAAATAAAATAGTAATATGGCATTTAAAAAGAAAAGAAGAAATAAGATTAAATTTTAGAATAAGTGTGCAAGACTTTAAAAAAATATGCAAATTAGCCCAAAAAACAAAATGCAAAATAAAAATAGAAAACAAAAAAGGATTTCCATTTTTATTACATAGATATAAAAAAAGAAAAATATTTTTTGGACTATTAATATTATTTTTACTATTGTTATTTTTATCCTCAAACTTTGTATGGAATGTGGAAATCACAGAGCAAGATGGAGAAAATTTAGAAAATATTGCACAAGATATTGAAAATGCAGGATTAAAAATTGGAGAATTAAAATCAAAAATCGATACAAAAGAAATAATAAATAAAATCAGATTACAAAGAACAGACATTGCATGGATGGGAATTGAACTAAAAGGAACAAATGCAATTGTAAAAATAGTAAAAGCAGATAGCAAGCCAGAAATTGTAGATCAAAACGAATACTGCAACATTGTTTCAGATAAAGAAGGAATAATAACCAAAATAAATGCACAAACAGGAACTGCAAATGTAAAAGTAGGTGACACAGTAAGAAAAGGTGAAACATTAATAAACGGATGGATGGAGGGAAAGTACACAGGAATTAGATATGTACATGCAAAAGGTGAAATTCAAGCAAAAGTATGGTATACCAAATATAAAAACATACCATACAAGACTACGGAAAGAAAGGAAACAGGAAATTTTGAAGAAAAATATTCAATAAAATTTAATAATTTTAAAATAAATTTGCATAAAGGGGTTTCAAAATTTAAAATTTATGATACAATAGAAACAGAAAACAAAATGAAATTATTTTCTGACTTTTATTTACCAATTTCAATCATAAAAACAACATATAAAGAAATAGAAGAAGCGCCAAAAACGTACAACATGGAAGAAGCTAAAAACATAGGGGTAGAAGAATTAGAAAAAGAATTAAATCAAGAAATTGAAAATAAAGATGCAATTGTAAACAAAAATATTAATACATATCAAAAAGATTCAAGTATTGATGTTTATGTTACATATGAAGTTTTAGAAAATATAGGGACTAATGAAAAAATTGTATTTTGAAGGGATGATTTTTAATGGAAGAAAGAAGCCTAAAAATAACTGGTGCAGACAAAACATTTTTTAATAAAATAACTAACACATTAACAAGAATATTAATACCTACAAAAATAGGAATTAATGGAATGTTAATTTCTATGAAAAGAAATAACATGATAAAAGCATTTGAAGCATACCAATCAGAAAAAGAAAATTACGAAGAAGAAAGTGCAGAAAAAAAATATGAAGCTGCTTATGAAAATTACTTAGGAGCATTAGACAAATATGTAATGGATTCAATTTACAAAAAAGTAAGAAACAACACAGCAACCGAATTTGAAAAAAATGCACTATCAAAATATTATGAAGTAACAAGTTTAAAAGAAAGTGAATATATCGAATACAAGTATAGAAAACAAAAATATTTAATAGAACTAGACTATGAAGGAATAAAAATCAATAATAAAGAAAAATTACTTGAAAGATACAATAAATTTTATATATCTAAAATGGATTTTTTATACAAATCTATTTTAAAAAACTACTCTATAAAAGTAGCAGATACAATTAATAACTATGATACAACCAAAGAATGGGTATATACAAAAATATTCTATACATTAGAAGACTATATTCAAAACATTTTATCATTAAAAATTGAACTAGGAACAGATGAAAATGTAAAAAACGTAGTATCAGAATATGAAAAATATGAAACATATTTAGTAGGAAAATTAGATGGAAAAGATACAATAGAAAAAAATATGATTTTACTTAGCATAAGTAGAAAACTATTTACACATAGTTTGCCTTTAATTGTAGCAGAACAATGTTACGAAAAACTACTAAAAGATGCAAGAATCTTATTACAAGACACAAAAATTGCAGCAAAAAGAGAAAAAGTTTACTCTATGCTAATAAAATTAATAGAAGATTACAACATAAAACTATTATCAACAAAAGTATATTGGGAATCAGCAAAAGAAAGAGACGAATATAAAGAATTTTGGAATGAATACAATAAAATTTCAAAACTAAAAGAAACAGATTTTATAGAATACATAAAACAAAAAGAAATTTTATTTATAAAAAATGATAGAAAAAAATTATACCAAGAACAAAAAACAGATTATTCAAAAGTTTTAAAATATTATAAAAGAAAATTAATCGACTACGGAGTAATTAGACAATTGAAAAATTCTTATACATCAGAAGGAAAATACATAAAAACAAGGGAAGTCGCATAATATGTATGAAATAATATACGAAGAGTTAGAACCAAAAAAAGAATATGAACCAATTGTAAAGAAAGTACTAACACAGTGTTTTAAAGAAGAAAAATTAGAAAACTCAAAATTATGTATTACAGTAATATTTACAACACCAAACAGAATAAAAGAAATAAATCAAGAGTTTAGAAATAAAAATAAAGCAACTGATGTACTTTCTTTTCCTGTGTTTGAAAGGGACGAGCTAAATGAAAAAATAGCAAAAAAAGACTTTTTACACGAAGACATGTTGGGAGATATTGTAATCTCAATTGAACAAGTAGAAAAACAAGCAATAGAATACAATCATAGTTTTGAAAGAGAACTTAGTTATATGCTTGTACATGGATTTTATCATTTAATGGGATATGATCATATAAAAGAAGAAGACAAAAAAGAAATGAGACCAAAAGAAGAAAAAATATTATCAACTTTAAAAATTTCAAGAAAAGAAGACTAAATGAAATTGGAGGTGCAATTTAATGGGAGCAAAAAGAGCCAAAAGTAATAACGGAACAAAAATATTAATATTTATATTAATTTTGCTAATTATTGCAGCAGGTGTTGTACTAGGATATAAAATAATAAAAGATAGAGAAAACAACAAAGAAGTATCAACTATTCGGCGAAAATAATGTTGTACCAGAAAAAAAGGAAGAAATAAAAGAAGTACAAATATTTAAAGGAACAGATAGACCAATAGCAGTAATGATAGACAACCATAGTGGAGCATGGCCACAAGCAGGCTTGCAACAAGCATACATGGTTTATGAAATAATTGTAGAAGGCGGAGAAACAAGATTAATGGCATTATTTAAAGGTGTAAACTTAGAAAAAATTGGACCTGTAAGAAGTGCAAGACATTATTTCATAGACTATTCTATGGAAAATGATGCAATTTATGTGCATTTTGGCGAAAGCCCACAAGCAGATAAAGACATAGCAAAATATACAATAAATGAAATTGATGGAATAAAAGAAGATGGAACAACTTTCTTAAGAGTAAAAGATAAATATGCACCACACAATGCAGTAACAAGTACAGAAAAATTATTACAATCAGCAAAAAATAAAAAATATAGAACAACTTCTAAGCAAGAAAGTGTATTAAATTATGTTACAGATGAAATAAATTTAGAAGATGGACAAGATGCAATTAGTGTAACAATCCCACATTCTAACCTTCAAACTGTAAAATATGAATATGATGAAACAAATAAAGTATATAAAAGATATGCAAGAAATAAGCCACAAACAGACTGGGATACAGGAAATATTATAACAACCAAAAATATAATTATCACTTTTTGCAATAACTATGACCTAGAAGACACTGAAAACAAAGGAAGACAAGGACTAACTAATATTGGAACATTTGATGGATATTATATTACAAACGGAAAAGCAATTAAAATAAAATGTGTAAAAAATGCAAGAGATGAACAAACGAAATATTTAGATTTAGAAGGAAATGAAATAAAAGTAAATGATGGAAATACTTTTGTAAACATTTGTCCAATAAATAGCAATGTTGTAATTGAAGCACCAAATATTGTGCAAGATGCTGCAGAAAATTTATAAAAAGGAAGGAAAAAATAACATGAATATTTATGACACAGCAAATAGATTAGCTGGAGAAATTAGACAATCTGAAGAATATATGAATTATAAAATGGCAAAACAAGCCTTAAATTTGAACACAAGTTTAAAAGAAAAGATGGCTGAATTTGAAAAAGCAAGATATGAAGTACAAATATTGACAATGCAAACAGGAAAACAAGATGAAGAAAAATATAAAAAAGTACAAGACATGTACAAAGATTTAATAGAAATAGAAGATGCAAAAAAATTTTTTGATGCAGAAACAAAATTTAATATTGTTATTGCAGATATTAATAAAATAATTGGAGAAGCAATTCGTGATGTTATGGAATAGGAAGACTTTACTAGTCTTCCTTATTTGTATCATTTTCTAATAATAAGTTTAAAATTTTTGGATAGATGTTGCTAGCATCTTTGTTCCAGTGATCTACGATTCTTTTTGCTATATCTCTAGAACCTGCAAACGTTTTTACTTCAAATATAGTTTCATTATTTTCAACAATCTTACATTTTATTGTGTATTCATTTTCACTTTTTGGAATAAATTCAGCAGTTATAGAAGACTCTTCCTCTATTGAAGAAAATTCTTTTTCAAAAGTATTGTCAGCTTTTAATTTCATAAGTCCTGGTAAAACATCGTTAGTAAGTTTATATGCATCTTTGCCTTTGGATGTTATTTTTACAACAGTTTCTTCATCTTTTGTATAACTACCTACTAAATTGGAGTCTATTAAATCTGTAAGGATTTGTTTAAAGTAAAAATAATTAATGTTATTGATTGAATTGACTAATTTGAATAAGTCGTCTTGCTTGAAGTCCTTATCACTACGATATAATAGATATAAGATTAATACCTTATTTTCAGCCAAAGCAGTAGTATTATTTGAATCTATGTTCATAAATTACACTCCTAACTTTGATTTTTTTCGTATTATATCACGTTTTTTGCGAAATGTAAATTTTTATTTGAAAATATAAAAGATTATTACATTTTGATTACAAATTGGAAAAATTATTTACAAGGAAAAATTTCTGTGCTAAAATTTGAATGTAAAGTGATAACACAAACATTACATAATTTAAAAAATTTTGAAAAACTAAACCAAAGAAGGAAAGGAAAGAAAGAAAAAATGGAAAAAAAGAAAAAACAAAATTTATTTGCAAAAAGTAAAAATGAAGCACAAGGAATAACTTTAATTGCATTAGTTATTACTATTATCGTGTTATTGATCTTAGCAGCAGTGTCAATTGCAACTTTAACAGGAGATAATGGAATTTTAACAAAGGCGCAAACTGCAAGTGAAAAAACAAAAGAAGCATCAGTAAAAGAAGAAATTCAAACAGAAATAATGGCAGCATTTGATAATAGAGGAAGTTTTGATGCCAAAACCTTTAAAACAAAAATGCAAGAGGCAGGAGCAACAGTAACAGAAGAAGATGGAAATATAGTAGTAGAAAAAGATGGATATGAGGCAACAATAGATGCAAAAACTGGAGAAATAAAAAATTTTGAAAGTTCAAAAGGAGTAAAACCACAAATAAAAGCAACAGTAGAAAAAACAGAAGATAACAAAGCAACAATAAAAGTAGAAGTAACAAATGAAGTAGAAAAAGTAGATAGCATAATAATAACAAACTTAGACACAGGATATACTCCTATTGAAGTAACAGTAAATGGAAAGACAGGAAGCGTACAAGTAGAAAAAAATGGAACATATAAAGTAGAAGTAAAAGCAACAACAGAAGGAGTACAAAAAGCAGGGGAAACAACAATAGTAGTAAATGTAATACCAGTAGTAGAATTTACAAAATCACAAGGAAAGATAGATGTAATATGGGTAAATACAAACAATGAAAAAATAGATAAGCCATTAGTACCAGAAACATTACCAAGTGGAATGATGAAAGTATATTGGAATGGAACAAATGAAATAAGAGAATATCAAGAAGCAGGAGTAAAAAATCAAAACTTTCAAAATGAAAACTGGTATAATTATGTAGCAGGAGATAATAAAAAAGATAGTAAAGATAGTAAATGGGCAAATGCAATAAATACAGTAGATGGAGTAGAAAGTTATTTTGTATGGATACCAAGATATGCATATAGAATAACGTACTTAACAGCAGAAGGAAAGATAGCAGGATATTGCGATGGAGATGGAATAAGAGATATATCAGGAAATAAACAACCGGACCCCCAAAATGTAAAAGAAAATAAAGAAATAGAAACAGTAGAATATAATGGATTTAAATATATAGTACATCCAGCATTTGAAGGAAATGTAAACAATGGAGGATGGGATAGTGACCTAGAAGGAATTTGGGTAGGAAAATATGAGTCAGCCAAAGATACAGCAACAGCAGAAAATTCATCAAGTTATGGAGGAGATGGAACAAAAATAAAAATAGTACCAAATGTAACAAGTTGGAGAGATATAACCATAGGAAATTGTTATACAAATGCATTTGATTATGATAGAGATAAAGAAAGTCATTTAATGAAAAATAGTGAATGGGGAGCAGTTAGCTACTTAACTTATAGCCAATATGGAAGAAATGGTCATGAAATAACAATGAATAAATCTAGTAATTATAGTTTTATAACAGAAAGTGGAACAGAAGGAGAAGATATAAATTTAGTAAGTTCTACAGGAAATAAATTTGGAGTATTTGACCTAAGTGGAGGAGCAACTGAATATGTAGCAGCATTTAATGACCAAGATACGAGTGAAAATTTATCTAATGGAAATTCATTTACAACAGATAAAAAAAATACAAAATATGCAACTAAATATTCATCAACAAGTAGTATGCAAAGTTACGATAGTTATATTCCGGGAGATGCAACATATGAAGTTTATAAGGGAACTAGCAAAAAAAACTGGCTGAACGATTATGGATCGTTTGTTTATCCTAGTAATCCGTTCTTCAGACGTGGTGGCAATTTTAATGATGGAGAAGGTGCTGGCGTGTTCAGCGTGGATGATGATGATGGAAATAGCTATAACACTACTTCCTTCCGTGTAGTCTTGCCCGGCGTGTAATACTTTGATTTCGTAGCCTAGAACTATGATTTAAATATATATTAGATAAAAATTGGCAGAAATTATAAGAGATTTTTCTTACAATTTTTGCCTTTTTCATTTTCGTTATAATCTTGCTGTTACATGTACTGCGAAAAATGTCGAAATTTGCGATGAAAAAAGTGGAAAAAAGTTGTGACTCGTAAATGAAAATGTCTCAAAAAAAGATTTGATTTGTAAATAAAAATGTCTCAAAAAAGGAACTATAAA
>CANQHU010000066.1 GCA_947623945.1 uncultured Clostridia bacterium
TTTATAGTTCCTTTTTTGAGACATTTTTATTTACAAATCAAATCTTTTTTTGAGACATTTTCATTTACGAGTCACAAAAAAGTATAGTATTTTTGAAAATTTCTTGAAAAATCCGTATTGTTTTGATATAATAATTTTATCAGTTGACTAATCAAATTATTTTTTGAGCAAAAAATGGGAGGAAAAATTTTCACAAATAACCCCCTTAATCGCTCCAATTAAAAAGATTAGAGAGGAGAAAAACAAATTTGAATATTATAAAAAATTATTTAATAAGTAAAAATAATATGTATACAATTAATGAAGTCAAACCTAATGAAGCCGTAATAGTATGCAATCATCTTATAATGGAACAATTGTTAAAAAAGGGTGTTACATTTAAAGAAATGTATCCAGGGGTATTTATAATTTCTTCTATAGATGGTAATTCTATGTTACAAGATATAGAAAAAATTGATAGAGTAATTCGATTATATAATCCAGATTTTCTTGATGATGGTAATTTAGTAGCTCAAATGTCACAAGAAAAAATGGATACCTTTTTTCAAAATTACCTTTGGTCTAAAAAACAAAAAAGAACAATGCATATAAGAAAAGTTGAATATAAAGGAAAAAATTATGATGTTGATCAAGGCTCTTTAATTGTTACGTACCAAGAAGGTAAAAGAGGACAAGAATTTACTTTTAATTTTGGAGATGGTAGAACTCAATTACTTGGATATAATGAAGATAATATATGCATTGAAGATGTGTGGGACAAGTATTTATTTGATGAGACTGTAAAACCATGGCTTGAAAAAAATAAATTTAATTTAGCTTTAGAAGTACATAATAGTTCAACTTCACCAAGTAAGCAAAGTGAGTCAGTTGTTAATTCAATGGGATTATATGAAGATTTAAACAGATAAAAAAATTTATCAATAGAAATATTTAAATGGTTAAAATCAAAGCAGCGAAAAGAAATTTAAAACTTTTCGCTGTTTTGATTTTATTTAACAACTATTTATATTATGAGTCATTTCAAAAAAATTGTAACATTTATATAGTAGTGCTCTCTTTAGAAACATTTTTGATAGTTTTTGGATAAGGCGATATCTCATCAGTTCTATATAATAAATAGTCAATACTAGTATTATAAAAATCTGCTAATTTAGATAATAATTCTAAGGGAATAGACCTTTTATTAAGTTCATAATAAGAGTAAGCAACTTGAGAAATATTAAGAAATTCACTTAATTGTTTCTGAGTAAGGTCATTATCTTCTCTTAAATTTTTTATACGAGTTTTCATATTTTTTAGTCCTTTCTTATAAAAATGATGAAGTAAATTAATAATAAGAAAAACTAAAAAAATTATAAAATAAAACAAAATGTTATATTGACTTTTAAAACATATTGTTATACAATAAAATTATAACAAGAGAAAAGGAGAAAAAATTTTATGAAATATTTTAGAGAAAATAGTGGAATTACATTGATTGCATTAGTAATTACAACAATAGTATTATTAATATTAGAAGGAATATCAATAGCAACCTTAACAGGAGATAATGGAATATTAACAAGAGGTAAGGAGGCAAAAGGAAAAACAGAGGAAGCACAAAAAAAAGAAATGTCAGATTTAGAAAAATTAGAAGAGATGATAAATGAAAGTGAGACGGGAATAACAGTAGAACAAGTAACAGATAAAAATCCAGGAGAGTTAGAAGTAGAAGATGAAGTAAAAGTAATAAACAGTATCGAAGATTTAGTTTTTTTTGCTTCAGATGTAACAAGCGGAAAGAATTATGAAGGACAAACAGTAAAATTAGGATTAAATTTAGATTTTAATTCTTCAAAATCTTATGTAGATCCACATAGGAATGATTATGAAGAATATGGTTATAATGGAGATTTAAAAGAACTATTAACATCAGGAGAAGGATTTAAAGGGATAGGAGAACAAGAAAAATATTTTTCAGGTACATTTGATGGAAATGGATGTAGTATAAATAATATTGTTATGAACAAGAGTGGAATCGCAGGTTTGTTTGTGTGCGTAAAAGGGGCTACTATAAAAAACATAACAATTAGCGGAAATATATGTTCAACAGATTATAGAGTTGGTGGAATAATAGGGCAAGTTGAAAATAATGAAACAGTAGAAACTAATATTATTAATTGTGTAAATAAAGCTACAATTGTTTCTAAGGATACAAAAAATAACAACCAAGCTGGTGGAATAGTTGGAAATACAAATGGAAAATTAAATATAAATCATTGTTCAAATAAAGGAAATATAACATCAGGAAATCATGCTGCAGGAATTGTTGCAAGAATGGGAGAAGGCAGTTATATAATTGTAACAGATTGTAATAATGAAGGAAATATAATGCTTGAAGAAACATCAACAGGTATTGCTATGGGTGGAATTATAGGGTATATTAGTCAAGGAAAATCATGTCAAGTAAAGAATTGTTTTAATACAGGTATTTTAATTGCAAAAAGAGAAAGTACATGGACTGGTGGGATAATAGGAATGCTTTACAATACAGTGGAAAGAAGTAAGATTGAAAATTGTTACAATTTAGGAAACATAGACAGTTCATATGTGGCAGGAGGAATTGTTGGAAATTGTCGAAATAGCGATATTCTCAATTGTTACAATGTAGGAGAAATAAAAGGAAAACAGAATGTAGGAGGAATTGTTGGAATGTCGCATGCTGGTGCTATCGAGGTAAAAATAGAAAAAAGTTATAATAAAGGAAATATTATTGGAGAAACTGAATCAGCGGGAGGAATTATAGGCAGAGTATCTAGTACGTTATATATAAATAATTGTTACAATAGAGGAAATGTGCAAATGGATGAGAGCAGTCAACATATTGGAGGAATTTTAGGTTATATTGAGGATAATAGTACAGCAATAGATAGTTGTTATAATATAGGAAAAGCAAACAATGCAATTATTGGAGAGGTTTCTGGAAGTGAAACATGTGAAGTTAATAATGTATATTATTTAAAAGATAGCAGTAGTAGCTGGAAAGGTGAAGGCACGGTTAGTGGAACTGCTGAAGAGAAGACGACTGATAAAATGATTACAAAAGAATTTGTTGAGCTGCTAAACGGAAAACAAGAAAATATATGGGGGCAAGACATCGAAGGTTCAAAAAATAATTATTATCCTATTTTGATAGATATTAATTATTAAAAAAATTTGGCAAGCCAAAGGTTTATAATAAAGGTCAATCATAGAGATAATGTATGTTGATGAAGCATAAAATTTTAACTCAATAATAATAGATTATGTAATCAAAAATTACAGAAATATTAGATTATTACACAGGTGAAATTCTACAATATGACGTTATGCTGTAAAATTAAAGAATAGTGTATAAGTTTATCAAACAAACATATAATATTAGTGTCAAATATAGTTTGACAAGTTAAATATTATATGTTAAAATATATTTAACTTAACCCTCTACTACTTTTGTAGTAAGACGGGAGCCTAAATGATTTTGGAGAGTTCTAGCAACTCTCCTTTTTAATTTACATATTATTTGGTGAAAAATTTTATAATTTGTTTATCAATTAAATCAAGTGATTTGCTAGATATTTTTACATTTCTTCTAACAGTATCTTTGAAAATTCTTTGTTTACTAATTGTTGTTATTTGGTTAATGAGTGCAATACTATCTTTTTTCATTTTAGAAATTTCAATTTCCATTTTTTCAATATAGTTTTGTTCTTTTTCTATTATATTTTGAATGTTAATAGGAATATCTTTTATTTTTTCTAGCTCATCTAATATTTGTTGTAATTTCTGTTTTTCCTTTTTAATTTTCTCCTGAAAAACATTATAGAGTTCTTTACCGAGATTTACAGAAGAAGAGTCATATTTTTTATTGTCTTTTCTTGATGTTAATGGAATAACATTTAAAGCACCATTTCTTGTATTATCATATTTATTTAAAACAATACAATAATGTAATCCACCTAGTTCATTTCCAATATTAAATCCTAAATTTACTTTTATAACATCGCCACGAGAATACATACCAGATTTTGCAATATTAAAAGTTCTTTCTTCATCATGATACTCAGCGAAATCATTTATCCAATATGCTAATAATTCACTTTTTTTGTATTCGCTTAATTCTATATGTTTTAAAAAAGATAAATCTAATCTATTTAAAGATTTATCTTTATGGATAATTGCATTGTTTTTTATTTCGATTTCATCTTCATTCATAATATCAACTCCTTGTAATTATATATAGCAACATTATATCAAACATTTGTTCAAAAAGCAATAGCTATTGAAATTTATTTTTTATATGTTATAATTTATATATCAGTTGACTAATCTAAATATTTTTTGAGCAAAAAATGGGAGGAAAAATTTTCGTAAATAACCTCCTTAATCACTCCAATTAAAAAGATTAGAGAGGAGAAAAACAAATTTGAATATTATAAAAAATTATTTAATATGTTACGTACCAAGAAGGTAAAAGAGGACAAGAATTTATTTGATGAGACTGTAAAACCATGGCTTGAAAAAAATAAATTTAATTTGGCTTTAGAAGTACATAATAGTTCAACTTCACCAAGTAAGCAAAGTGAGTCAGTTGTTAATTCAATGGGATTATATGAAGATTTAAACAGATAAAAAAATTTATCAATAGAAATATTTAAATGGTTAAAATCAAAGCAGCGAAAAGAAATTTAAATCTTTTCGCTGTTTTGATTTTATTTTCAGTAATTATTGTGCACATTTTTTACATGGTGTTAGTCCTCTAGCAAGTGCTTGGCTTAATGTAGATGCTGATGAATTCTTTCCTCCGCAAGTTGAAGAAAAATGATATCTTTTTCCAGTTGGAGTTACATATACTGTTTTACCGTTATTAGTTGTAGGCTGTGACTCAGCAGTAGTTGCTTTATTAGGTTGTGTTTGAGTTTGTGCTTTTCTTGTTGCTTCTTCTTGTGCTTTCCTTTGAGCTTCTTCTTGAGCCTTTCTTGCAGCTTCCTCTTGAGCTTTCCTTTCTGCTTCTTCCTGTGCCTTCTTTTGAGCTTCCTCTTGAGCCTTCCTTTCTGCTTCTTCTTGTGCTTTTCTCTCATTTTCAATTCGTTCGTTATCTATTATAGTTACTTTTACCATATTGCTTTTTACTTCATTTGATTCTACATATATTTCACATTCACCTTCTGCAAGAGGTTTTATTTTTCCGTATATCGTGGAAAAATTGCTAAGTGAAAAATTTTTACTAAAATCAGCTATTTGAGAATCTGTACTATAAAATTTTATTTTTGATATATCAGCATTTGATGGAATAACATTTACGAAAATATCTTTTGTTTCTTTAATATCCATTTCAATATTTGTGTCATAAAATGTTAAATTTTCTATTGATATTTTTTGTGTTTCAGTTGTATTAGTTGATATTTCATTATTTTTTATAGTATTAGTAGTTGTATCTACTTTTTTATCTCTAGAAAAAAATACTCCCATTCCAATTAACAAAAATACGCCTGTTGATATTATTACAGCTTTTACTAATTTTACATTTTTCATATTAAAAATCCCCCTATTTAGTTATAGGATAACAGAAATTTTTATTTTTGTAAATATATGTCGATAATAAGCATAAATTTTAAATATTGTTTGTGCTTGTCCATATAATTTTTTTGTTTAGTTTGGAAAATCAAAATTCAAATATACAAATTTATTCATATCATAAGATAAATTATTATCAATCATTTTTTTAGCAATTTTACAACATTTAGACATTCTTTCACCATTAAATAAAGGATCAATATATCTTATTTTTGCTCCATGATGTACGTAATATACATTTTTGGGTTCCTCAGTTGATACTTGAACTCTTTTTGCTTTTTTCCATATATCAAAGAGTTCCTTATATTTAGAAGATGAAATAATATTAATTATTTCACTTTCTTTCATTTTATATAAATCTTTTTTTGATATTTTATTTTCCTCATTTAACTTTCTTATAATATCTGCTATAAATTGCATAGAATATCGAGTTCTATCTTCACGATATATAACTGATAATCTACTTGTAACTTTTATAAAATTTCTTGCTATTTTTTTAGTTTTAAATCCTAATTCAACTTCTTTTTCTTCATTTTTTTGAATTTCTATATCATTATAGATTTCTTTAATAATTGCCAAGTCTACTAATCTATAAGTAAATAGAGCATTTGATAAAGAATATTCTAGCCTATCAGCAGATAACTTTGGAGTATCATTATCAGCTATTGGATAAAGATGATAGTTATCGACTTCTGTTATATCAATGTTATCTCTTTTTAAAAGAGTCATAATTTCTTTTGAATTTTTTATAATTTCAGTAGTTAAATCTTCAGTTGATTCTTGATTCATATAATCTCCATTCAAAAAATCTACACAATGTTTAAATGCAGGTGTTGCTATATCATGAAATAATCCAGATAAAGTTTGCTTTTTATCATGAGTAAAATGCCACACAATTAAAGCAACAGCAACTGAATGATCAAGACTTGAAAAGAAAAAATTACTTTCAAATAGGTCAGAATAAATTGTACCACAAGTAACACTGATATATTGTTGAGACAATAATTCCTTTGTATTTATATACTCGTTTAGCCATTCTGGAAACTCAGGGTTTAAAATCTTAAAATATTCTTTTAATTCTTTATTAATATTATCATAATACTTATACATTTTTTGTTACTCCATTCTTAAAATACTCAAGACGAAATTTAATCTAATTATACTACAAAATAACAAAATTTCAATATATAGAAAATAATAGCTATTCACCGAATTATTGAAATTGACATAAAAATATGATATACTGCATTTGTAGTTCGTAAATATACGACCAAAAATGGAAAGTAAGGGAAGATAAAAAATGAAAAAAATATTAATAGCAAGTAACAATAAAGGAAAAGTAAAAGAAATTAAAGAAATATTAAAAGGTTATAACTTTATATCACTAAAAGATATAAACTGCGAAATAGAAGTAGAAGAAGATAAAGCAACATTTGAAGAAAATGCTAAAAAGAAAGCAGAAGAAACATATAAAATTACCAACATACCATGCATAGCAGATGATAGTGGATTATGTATTGATATATTTAATGGTTGGCCAGGAATACACACAAAAAGATTTTTAGGAGATAAAGCAACTCAAGAAGAAAAAAATAGAGCAATTTTAGAAAAAATGGAAAACCTTGAAGGCGAAGAAAGAAATGCAAAATTTGAATGTAGCATAGTTTACTATGAAAACGGAAAATACTTAGTAGGAAAAGGAGAGCTAAAAGGAAAAATAGCAAAAGAGCCAAGAGGGAAAAACGGATTTGGGTATGATCCAATATTTGAACTAGATAATGGTAAAACTTATGCAGAACTTGCAGATGAAGAAAAAAATAAAATAAGTCATCGAAAAAAAGCCTTAGAAAATTTGGAAAAGCAATTGACAAATGCCTAGAAATATGATAGAATTAGTAACTGTAATCCGCTTAGTCAAGGCACCAAAATATTAGCCAAGAGTTAATTGCCTAGAAATTAAGGATTAGCGAGTATACAAATAAGGAGGTGCATTTTAAATGTACGCAATCATCGAAAGCTGTGGAAAACAATACAAAGTACAAGAAGGAGAAGTTGTATTTTTCGAAAAATTAGATGCAGAAGAAGGTAAAAAAGTTACTTTTGATAAAGTAATTTTAGTATCAGAAGAAGGAAAAGTACAAGTAGGAAATCCTTATGTAAAAGGAGTAAAAGTAGAAGGAAAAGTAGTTTCTCATGGTAAAGCTAAAAAAATAATTGTTTTCAAAATGAAACCTAAAAAGAATTATAGAAGAAAACAAGGACATAGACAACCATACACAAAAGTAGAAATTACATCTATCAAACTAGCTTCTAAAAAAGCAGAAACAGCAGAAAGCAAAGAAACAAAAACTACTGAAAAAGTAAAAGCATAATAAAAAGTAAAAAATATAAATTCAAGTAAAACCGAAAGGAGTGAGAATAATGGCTCATAAAAAAGGTCAAGGTAGTAGCCATAACGGAAGAGAGAGTGAATCTAAACGTCTTGGCGTAAAAAGAGCTGATGGTCAATTTGTTTTAGCAGGAAATATTTTAGTAAGACAAAGAGGAACCAAAACACATCCAGGTACTAATGTTGGAAAAGGTAGTGATGACACTCTATATGCATTAGTAGATGGAACTGTAAAATTTGAAAGAAAAGGTAAGGATAAAAAACAAGTAAGTGTTTATCCTATAGCACAATAAAATAAATTTAAAAGATACTGTAAAAAGTATCTTTTTTTCTTGTGAATTTTATTTGAAAATGTCCACTTATATATTTTGAATTTTATTTGAAAATGTCCCTCTAAAATATGGTTAATT
>CANQHU010000067.1 GCA_947623945.1 uncultured Clostridia bacterium
TAAAGAAATTATTTAAACTATATAATATTCAATATGTAAATGATATGATTGTTGCCTTATTAGAACTTATTTACCGAGTTTTACAAATCATAGCTATCTTACAAAATAATAGTTCTAATAATTAAAAATCTACCCCTAAAAGAGGTAGATTTTCTCATCGGCCTATAAGGCCAATTACTGGCAGCCACCATTTGGTGGCTCTTTTAGTCTGCCAATTGCTTTTGTCACTCTTACTTACCCGTAAAAGGTCTTTATATTCTTTTAAACTTCTTTTTAATCTATCTTCTTCTTCCTGTTCTCTTATATATTTTTTTATTGTTGCTTTATTCAAGCCTACTGTACTTACATAATATCCTTCTGACCAAAAATGTCTATTTCCATAGTTGTATTTTAAATTTGCATGTTCATCAAATATCATCAAACTACTTTTTCACTTTAAATAACCCATGAATGATGATAAACTTATTTTAGGTGGAATTTTTACAAGCATATGATCTGAACAAGCATTAGCTTCAACTATTTCTACTCCTTTATATTCACATAATCTTCTCAAATATCTTCCAATATCTCTTCTTAATTTTCCATATATAGCTTTTCTTCTATATTTTGGCGAAAATACTATATGATATGAACAATTCCATTTTGTATGAGGCAAAGTACTTTCTTCATCATTTTTCTTTTTCATTAAAATATCACTCCTTCTGATATAATAAACTTGGTCTGCCAACCAATGTCTAAAAATCAGAAGGAGTGATATTTTTTTCTAACGCTATTGCTTTTTCAAGTCTCACCCGCATAGTGGGTGGATTTATCCACGACCTTGTGGTCGTGGCAGTTCTGATGAATTGCATATTAAAAAAAGACTGAATAATCAGCCTAATCAATTTCAATTAATTCATATTCTTTAGAACCAATATTTAAATCACTTGCTGCATCTATCGTGTGCATTCCATTTCGTGAATTAATTCTTTCAAGTAAATGTTCACGTCCTGGGTCATTAGAATTCTTAACTAAATCAATGCATGCCATATCAATTGCTACAGGATCTAATGAGGCAAGAATGCCAATATCTTCCATACAAGGGTCTTCAGCGACATTACAGCAATCACAATCAACACTCATATTAGCCATTACATTAATATAAGCAATATTACCATTAAAATGATTAACAACAGATGAAGCTGCATCAGCCATAGCTTCTAAGAAACTATTTTGGTCTTGATGAAACATATCTTCATAAGTTCCATTATTACCACAGCAATGGATATATCTTTTTCCTTTACTTGAAGCTACACCAATTGATAATTGTTTTAAAGCTCCACCATAACCACCCATTGGATGTCCTTTAAAATGTGATAGAACCAACATTGAATCATAATTAAGTAAGTTCTTACCAACAAAATTTTTCTTAAGAACTTTACCATTAGGTATTTCAAATTCAGTATCTTCATTAGCATCTAACAAATCAACATCAAAATATTTACTCCATTCATGTTTTTTTAATAATTCTAAATGCTTTTCAGTTGTATCTCTTGCTCCATCATAAGCTGTATTACATTCTACAACCGTCCCATTAACATGACTAACAAGATCCTTCATAAATAAAGGGCCTAAATAATTTTGATTTCCCTCTTCTCCAGAATGAACTTTAACAGCTACTTTCCCAGGTAATTCTTTACCTAACTTATCATAAATCTTAATTAGATTTTCACTACTAACACCTTTAACAAAATATACTTTTGACATAAAAAATCCTCCTAAGAATATAATATCATAAATTTCAAATAAAATACTATTTTTTTTCTTTTTAGAAATATTTACTATTAAATATTAATTCATAAAATATTATCTAATTTGTAGCAATGCCACCCACATCATTTGGAATATTTTCGCTTATTGTACCTCCTGTTTTGTTATAGGTTATTACAGTATTTTCAACATATAATCCACCTGTTCCACTTGTACTTGTATTATTTATTATACTTCCGCCACTCATATTAAATTCCTTTAAATTACCTGCAAATATTCCTCCAGCTTCAGTGCTTGCTTTATTATTTTTTATTTCTCCACTTTTTAAATTTACTACATTTCCTGTAGTTGTATTTTCATCATAATTAATGAAAATTCCTCCTCCTCTAGTTCCTGCTGTATTTTCACTTATTATTACATTTGATATATTAAAGATATTATTGGAAGAACCAAGCCAGATTCTTATTCCTCCTCCAACAGTTTTTGAAGATGTATTTTTAGATATAGTTCCTCCTGTTATATTATAGATATTATTTTCACTATAAGCCCCAATGAATAAACCTCCTCCAGTATTATTTGTTGCGGTGTTTTCACTTATAGTTCCTCCACTTAATTCAAAATAAAGTAGATTGTTATTTTGAATATATAATCCGCCTCCATAGGTTCCTGCTGTATTTCCTATAAAGTTTGTTCCTTTTAAATTTAGTGTTGATTCACCACTATTAAAATCATACCGTAAACCGCCTCCATCGTTTCCAGCTATATTATTTGCTATTTCTCCTCCATTAAAATTAAATACTGAACCATTTTGACCATTTGTATTAATGTATGTTCCTCCTCCATTGCCAGTAGCAGTATTATTTGATATTATTCCTCCGTTCAGTTCAAATTCACTTTTATTCCAAAAACGTATACCACCACCATATTTTGCTTCATTGTACTTTATTTCTCCCCCGTTTAATACAAGTTTTCCTTGTGAATGAATTCCACCTCCTGCATTACTGTTTGCAGTATTTTTGGAAATTATAATATCATTAATTATTAATTCACCATTCGAATCAATTCCGCCTCCACAATTATCAGTTGCATTATTACTTTCAATATTTCCACTATTGAATATTAATTTTCCAGTTGAATTTATTCCACCTCCACTATAAGTTGCTATATTATTTAAAATATTTACATTTGATAATGTTAAAACATGAGTTGTATCTTTGCCATTAAATCTTATTCCACCACCTACTCCTCCAGAATTATTTGCTCTAGTTGCTATATTTCCATCTATTGTTGTTCCATCTATTTCATATGTAGCATTTTGAACAGTAGAAGTTAATATATATACCGCCTCCACTTATGGCATTATTTCCTCTTATTGTTGCGCTTGTTATTTTATTTGTACTTTTTCCTGCTTTATTAGAATTTAAAAATAAACCTCCGCCATAATCTGCTTTATTGTTTTGAAATGTCCCTCCTGTGATATTTAATGTTGTTTTTACTCCATTTGCTAATACCATTCCTCCTCCATTTGTTGATGCTTCATTTTCTGATATGGTTCCACCTGTGATATTTATTTCTATTTCTCCACAGTTATTTGATACCCCTATTCCGCCTCCAGTATCTTTTGATATATTTTTACTAATTAATCCATCTTTTATATTTATTATTGCCCCATTTACTCCAGCCGAATTTATATGAATTCCTCCAGCTGATCCTGTAGCATTATTATTTGTAATCGTTCCTCCATTCATATTAAAGTTAATTTTATTAGCTAGCTCTATTCCTGCTCCATAAGCAGAGTTGTTTTCACTTATTTCTCCTCCATTTATTTCTACAGTTCCATCTATTGATGTAAAGCCGCCTCCATCTTGACTTGACTCATTTTTCCTAATTTTTCCACCATTAAATATAATTGAAGAATTTTTAAGATATAAACCTCCACCATTTCCACTTGAACCATTAATATTTTTACCATTTTCAATTATTGTTCCATCATTTATTGTTAATGATGAGTTATTAACATCTATTAAGGCTCTTGTTGAACTTATTTCTTTGCCATTAAAGATTATATTTGTTAAGGTTAAATTGTTTTTGTTTGTTAATTCTAGTATTGGTTTACTTGTTAGGGAAGAACCTCTATCTATTTCATATGTTCCTTCTTCACTTGTTATTGTTACTTCTTTTCCTTCACTGTTAAATGTTAAGCCTTCACTTTCTTCTACATTACTTAATAATATTATTGTTCCTCTTGTTACAATTCGATTGTATGCTTCTTTGATTGTTTTTAATGGGGTTTCTTTATTTCCATTTGCTTCATCACTTCCATTTGTTGATACATAATATTTCATTTTTTCAAAATACAAACTACATTTTGTTTTAACATACTTTAAGTTTTTTACTAATGGGGCCCATTCTTCTTCATTCCAAATGATACTTGCTTCATTATCACATTCGGCATGATCAAAACCAATGTTATCAACATTGTCTTTTAATGGCATTTCTTCTACTAGTTCTCCATATTTATAAAAGACAAAATATATATCACTATTTCCAAAATAATCTACTTTGCCTTTCATCATTGGAAATTCAACATTTTCAGTATATAATCACCATATTCTATAATGATTATAACTCTTAACCCCCCTCCCCATGTCAACCGAAAATTCACTTTTTTTGAATTTTTTTACATTTTTTTCCCTTTGTTACGGACTTCATTTTTTCAATTTTTTAATTTTCGGTCAGTCTCCCCCCCCCTATGTCAACATTTAAATATTATTTTAAACCACTTTTTAAAGTTTTAAAAAATTTTATATTCAACTTAATTTATCATTATTTAAAATAAAAAAACTGCCGCTTCTTTTCTACGACAATTTCTTTAATTATCACTATTACCAAATAATCTTAACAATTCTAAGAAAATATTAATAAAGTCTAAATATAATTGTAAAGCTCCATAAATTGCTAAGTTTTCTTCAGGTATAGCATTAGAATCACTCAACCATTTAATTCTTTGTACATCATAAGCTGTAAAACCAATAAAGACTATAATAATTACAATTGATAATACTAATTCTAATGTTTCAGAATGAAAGAATAAATTTAATAGAACACAAACTAATATTCCTACTAATGCCATTAATAGAAAACTTCCTATTTTAGTTAAATCTTTTTTAGTAACTGATCCTAAAACGGCAAAAACACCAAAAATTACAGCCGCAACTAAGAAAACAAATATAATAGATGTCATTTCATAAGTGATAAAAATTGTTGAAAATGTTAATCCACTTACAAATGAATATAATAGAAAACATATTCTAGCCGTTGTCGGTTTCATTTTTCTAATTCTTGCAGATAAAAGAATAACTAATACAAATTCAGCAATAATTATTCCAAAGAACCATGCTGAACCAAATATTGATTCAATCATTTTAGGATTACTTTGAACAAAAAAGCCAGTTGCAAATGTAACTATTAAACCTATAAACATCCATCCAAATACTTTAGGCATTATTTTACTTTCCACAATACTCCTCCTTAGTAATATATATTATATCATTACTCTAAGAAAAATTCATTAAATTTGTTTTCTTCATCAGTCTTAATTTCATCAGTTAATTCATCTTTAGCATTTTTTTGTTTATCAGATATTCCTGTTTCTTTTCTTATAGCTTTACCGTTTTCAACATAAATGAATGTTGGTGCAAAAATTCTCTTTTCATTACATGTAATTTTTTCTCCCTTACTATTAGTTAAAATATAATCATCTAAAACAGGATTTAAACGATTTAATAATTCATAGTAATCTTCAGTTCCAACTTTAGTCGCAACAGCTTCTCCTTTTTCATCAATTTCAAAAGTATCTCTTAAAATTTCATTATGTTCACCATCCCAAATATCAACATAATAAATTTTATTAATTTTTTTGTTATTAGCTACTTCTAAAGCTTTTTCAATTACACTACGACACCAAGGACAATACATTGAACCAAAGTAAACATAAAATGTTTCATTATTTTTTAGTTTTTCTACTATTTCATTTGCACTAGCATAAACAATCGGATTTTTCTTTTGAATACTTACACTACGATAATCACTATTACCATTTAAACTTTCATATTCATTCTTAAAATTTTTTCCCTCTTTTCCACAACCTGTAACTCCTAATAAAATTACAGCAATCATTAAAACACTTAAAAACTTTTTCATTACAAAACTTCCTTTCTAACTTTATTTTAATACGTTCTTTATTTTTGTAAATCTTTTTTAAGTTGAATACACTCAACTTATAGTTGAATTAATTTTTAGCAGCTCCATCAACAGATAATATAACTCCAGTTATATAACTTGCCATATCACTTGCTAAAAATAAAAAGGCATTAGCAATATCACTTGGAAGACCAATTCTACCCAAAGGAATAGACTTTATTAAAGGTTTTAATACTTCGTCGGATACATTACTTAACATATCAGTTTTAATAATACCAGGCGCTACAGCATTAACGCGTATGTTATATGGTGCAAATTCTAAAGCTAAAGACTTAGTTAACCCATTAACCCCAAATTTACTAGCAGGATACGAAACCCCACTTGCCTGTCCATAAATACTAACCATAGAACTAGTATTTAAAATAACTCCGAAATTTTTCTCTTTCATATAAGGAATTACACTTTTAATAACATTAAAAATAGCCTTTAAATTAATATCAACAACTTTAGCAAAATCCTCACTAGAAGTATCTTCAATCTTTTTAGAATCAGATACACCAGCATTATTAATTAATACATCAATATGACCATATTTAGAATATATATCATCAATTGTTTTTTTAACTTCTTCATAATCTAATAAATTAGGATAATACCCTAAAACTTCATAACCACATGTTTTTAATTTAGAACATGCTTCATTAACACTACTAGATTTACTGCCAAATAATATTACATTAGCTTGACTTCTACAAAAACTTAATACAGTTTCATACCCAATTCCTCTAGTACCACCAGTAACAATAACAACTTTATCTTTAAAATCAAACATATAATCACCAATAAAATTTTATAAAATATTATTAATTAATGCAAGTGCTTTTATTTAATATACAGATTTTAATTGGACAAATAAAAGTCATTATTTTTTAAATTGGTTCCACAGCAATTATTGCATTTTTACAAATTAGATTTAATAGTTTTTATTCTATAACAAATGGATTTTTTTCACTTCCATATTCTAACTCTGGATGAGGATTATTTGCTATTTTAACATTTGTTGATAAATAAACTACTGGTCTAACACTATTATTTGTAAAATTTGAACCATTAAACCATAAATTACCGTCTTCATCATTATATTCTAAATTTATTCTAAATATAGAGTGATCATTATCATTTTCAGACATAATTGTCCATTGAACCGAACTATTCATAAGCCAATTATTTTTATGACAATTAAATTTTGTATAATTATCATTTATTACATCTTTACATTCAGTTAATCTAGGACTTACTGCAAATAAATAATCACTTGGATACATTAAGCCTACTTTCCCAGTCCATTCTGTTGAATTTTCCTCGTATACTTTTTTTCCTCTTTCTTTTTCGTAAAATTGTTTAGCATTAATACCAACAACACTATTATGTCCTCCTAATGGCCAAGTTACATCACTAATTAAACTTTTAGCTTTGTCACTTAACCCTTTTATACTAAAGTCACAATCAACTGTCGAATTATTTTTAACTGGACATTTTCCAAGAGTCTTACTCCAATATGCGCCTTCATTTAAAGTTTTCATTAATGCACTTTTTGTCCAATCATTTATAATATTAGTATTTTCTTTTGAATCCCATGCATAATTTCCAATAGATTCACTTCTAATTATTTTTATTCGACTTTCTTTTATGCCACTTCCATTATCTATATTATTCATGACTCCTATAATTTGCCATAATATAGGATTACCATTACTATCTCTATCGCCTATATCTACATAATTATTTGGCGTTAAGCCAGCATATCTCAAATTATTATCTTCTACTCCATTTGCACTAGCATGATCATAAAACATATTTTCATAATCACTATCTCCTAATTTTGTTATATAACATAAAGCTGAATCTTCACCATATTTATTACATATTTCTATTGATTCCTTTTCTTTAAAATATAAGCTACACTTAGTTTTACTTTTACTTAATTTTTTAACCATCGGTCCCCATGCTTCATTATCCCATATTATATCTGCACCATTATCACATTCACCGTAATCAAACACTAAATCTTCTTCATTACCTTTTTGAGGCATTTCTTCTAATTTTTTATTACCATTATAAAACGCAAAATAAACATCACTATTGCCAAAATAATCAACTTTTCCTTTCATTATTGGAAAAGAAACATTTTCAGAAAAAGACGCAAAGGTTTTGTATAGAAGTAATGATATACTTATTAAAACCATTACTCCTAAACTTATTAGTATTGTTTTTCTTCTTTTTTTATTGTTATCAACATACTTTTCTAGTTTGTCGAGTAGACGATTTCCATTCTTATCCATAAATTCCTCTCTTCCTAACTTTGTGAGGTAGATACAGAACTATC
>CANQHU010000068.1 GCA_947623945.1 uncultured Clostridia bacterium
GCAGTGTATACTACCCGAATTCAGTAATTTCAGCTGTTTTAATAATTGATGCCTAAAAAAATGGGGAAACTTTTTTTCAAAAAGTCTTGAGTTTTAGTAAAAAAATTAATATAATGTAAAAAAATAACATAATTAGAGGGAATAGAATTATGGATGAAAATATATCAGAAAAGAAGGAAAAAGAATATAAAGATGTAGAAGAGATAGACAAAAAAGAAGAGAAAAACAAAAAAGGCGGGAAACACCAAAAAGACAAGAAAGACAAGAAAGACAAAAATGACAAGAAACACAAAAAAGACAAGAAAGACAAAAATGACAAGAAACACCAAAAAAACAAGAAAGATGAGAAAAATAAAAAAGCAGGGAAAATTTCTGCTTCAAAAATAGTTATTTCCATATGTTTAATAATTGCATTAGTAGAGGGTGCATATGGAGGTTATTTGTTATTTGAAAAATATAAGAAAAAATTTAAAAGTATAGAAGTAGAAATAGGTACAACTGAAAAAGTTACTATGAATGACTTTTTAAAAGATCCAAAATATGCTGAAAATTCACAATTAATTACTAATTTAGATGAAGTTGACTATTCAAAAGTAGGACAATACCAAGTAGTCCTAAAACATGAAGATAGAGAAGAAGAGGTAACTTTAAAATTAATAGACACAACTCCACCAGAAGTAAAATTTAAAAACATAGATAAATATATAGATTATAAAATTGTCGCTGATGATTTTATAGAAGAAAAAACAGATTTATCAGAAATGACAGCAGAAGTAATAGAACCACCAGAACTAAATGAGTTTAAAGATTATGATGTAAATGTAGTAGTAAAAGACAAGTATGGAAATGAAACAACTAATATTTGCAAGTTATCAATTAAATGGATTAAAGATGAATTTTTAATGGAAAAAGGGCATGTACTTACAAAAGAAGATTTATTATATAATGCAGAAATAGATAGTAATTTAATAGATGCTAATCGTCTAAAAGAAATTTCAAATTCTCCAATTGGAGATTATCAAATAACAACTAATAAAGACGGAATAGAAAAAGTAACTACTGTAAAAATTACGGACTTGACTCCTCCAACACTAACATTAAAAAATGTAACTATATATGATGATGAAAAAATAAGTGGAAAAGAAGCATTTATTGTTAGTGCAACTGATGCATCTGGCGAAGTTACAACAACAATGAAAACACAAATAAACTACTCTAAATTAGGAACACAAGAAATTGTAATTGAAGCAGTTGATAAATATAATAATAAAACTGAAAAAACAGCAATTTTAACACGACAAAAAGATACTGTAGGACCAGTTATTTCAGGACTTTCTACTATAACAGTAAGAAAAGGTGCAACAATTAATTATGAACAAGGAGTTAGTGCAAAAGATGCAAAAGATGGAGCAAGTAGTTTTACAGTAGATAGTAGTTCTGTAAATACTAGTGTAGCAGGAACTTATTATGCTACTTATACATCAAGCGATACAAAAGGAAATAAAACCACAACAAAAAGAAAAATAGTTGTAAATCATGATCAAGCAGATGTAGATGCACTAGTAAAAAGTATTGCATCTGGATTAAGTAGTAATGTTGAGCAAATTAGAGATTATTGTAGAAATAAAATAACCTATGGACATAGTTATGGTGATGGAGATCCAATTTGGTATGGATTTAACAATTGGACTGGAAATTGTTATGTGCATGCAGAATGTTTCCAAGCACTTTTAAGAGCAAAAGGTTATGAAACGCAAATGATATGGGTTACAAATAAAACCCACTATTGGAATTTAGTAAAAATAAATGGTGTATGGAGGCATATGGACTCAACCCCAGATAGAAATCATAGAAAAATAAGCATAATGACAGATGAACAAAGATTATCAACATTAAGTGGAAGAGATTGGGATCACTCAGCATGGCCAGCAGCTAATTAAAAACTAAAAATATGGAGAAAAAGATGATTAATTTAGCAATTTTATTAATTAGCATTTTAATTTATGCTAGTTTTGGAATTACAAATTTAATATACATACTAATAAGTGCAATAACTACATTTTTTGCAAGTAAACATTTAGATGGAAAGAACAAAAAATTAATCTTAATATTAACCATTGTAGTAAATATAGGAATACTTGTATTTATGAAACTGTTGCCATATGGAAAAAACTTTGGAATAGACACATCAAATATTCTAGTTCCAATAGGTATTTCATATTACACACTACAAGTTGTTTCATACTTAATAGATGTATATAAAGGAAAATATAAGCCACAAGAAAGTTTAATAAAATATTTAATGTATGTAATTTATATTCCGTATTTAATAATTGGACCAATTAACAGATATGATGATATTTCAAAAAGTTTATATGAAAAGAAAAAATGGAATACAAATAGAATATTACATGGAACAATTAGAATTTTATGGGGATTATTCAAAAAACTAATAATAGCAGGAAGAATTTCAATAGTCATTTCTGTAATTACTGGAAATACTACTGAGTATACGGGAGCTTATGCACTACTTGCTATGTTATTATATTCAATACAAATATATGCAGATTTTAGTGGTGGAATTGATATGGTAATAGGTGTTTCAAAGATACTTGGAATTGAAGTAAAAGAAAACTTTAATGCACCATATTTATCAGAAAACTTAAAAGAATTTTGGAGAAGATGGCATATAGGATTAAGTTCATGGCTTAAAGATTATGTATATATTCCACTTGGTGGAAATAGAAAGGGAAACATACGCACAAAGATAAATTTAGTAATTACATTTGTTATATCTGGCTTATGGCATGGAGCAAATTATATATTATGGGGACTTTTTCATGGAATTTTAGTAGCATTTTCAAAATTTACAACAACAAAATGGAAAATTCTTAATAGAGTAATCAACTATCTAATAGTATCAGTATTATGGGCATTTTTCATTTGGCCAACTACTGCATTAGCATTAAAAATGATAGGTTCTATTTTTACAACATTCAATTATCCTGAATTATTTACAAACTTCTTTAACTTAAATTTAGATTTAGGAAATATAATAGTGCTTGCAATTTCTACTATAATTCTTGCAATTTTCGATGCAAAAAAAGATAGCATAATTCAAAAAATAAAAAATATGAAATTAGAAACAAAAATATTAATGATAGGAAGTTTAGGGATAATAATTTTAGTATTTGGAATATATGGAATAGGATTTAATGTAAATGAATTCATATATAGTAAATTTTAGTAGGAGGGAGAAACTTGAAAAGAACAATTAAAATTCTAGTTATAATTTTATTGCTATTAATAATATTTTTCCTTGTAAGCAAATTACTTTCTCCTAAATACATGACAAATTTAGTAGAAGGAAGCATGATTGCAGAATATTATGATGCTCCAAAAAATCATGATGTAATTTTCATTGGAGACTGTGAAGTATATGCAAACTTTTCACCAATGGTGATGTATGAGCAAGAAGGAATTACAGCATATGTAAGAGGAACTTCGCAACAACTTATTTGGCAATCTTATGGAATTTTAGAAGAAACATTAAAGTATGAAACACCAAAACTTGTAATATTTAATGTCAATTCATTAAGATATAGTGAGCCAGTAAGTGAAGCATATAATAGATTAACATTAGACAAAATGAAATGGTCAAAGGAAAAAATTGAGATTATTAATGCATCTATGACAAAAGAAGAAACATTTATATCTTATGTATTTCCAATTTTGAGGTATCATTCAAGATTTTCTGAACTTACAAGCGAAGATTTTGAGTACTTATTTAAAGAAAAGAAAAATACATATAACGGATTTTTAATTAACAAAAATGTTAAACCAGTCGGAAGTTTACCAACAAAAAAAGTTTTGCCAGATTATAAATTTTCAAATAAATGTATAGAATATCTAGACAAAATGACAAATTTATGTAAAAATAATAATATAAAACTAATTTTAATTAAAGCACCAAGTTTATATCCATATTGGTATGATGAATATAATGAACAAATAGTAGAATATGCTAAAAACAATAATCTTGATTTCTATAATTTAAAAGACGTAGCAGATGAAATTGGAATTGATTATCAAACAGATACTTATGATGCTGGGCTTCACTTAAATTTAGATGGAGCAACAAAACTATCAAAATATTTTTCTAAATTATTAAAAGAAAAATATAACTTGAAAGATTATAGACAAGATGAAAAAATAAACAAAATATATCAGGAAAAACTAAATGAATATAAACAAGCAATTGAATAATTTTGAAAGGAGAAAAATACAATGAAAAAAATACTTATAATTGTTTTAATTATTGCTGTAGTTGTAATAGGAGGAATTGAAATTGTAGTAACAATGCAAAATAATAAAAATAATACAAGTAACAGCACAGAAAATGAAGAAAAAACAGAGGAAACATTCATATTTAAAGATGGTGAAAAAGAAATAAAACTTGGAGAGGAATTTTCAAAAGAAGCACTTGGCTTAGGAGAAGAAAAAAATTATTCAGAAATAGCAAGTTGTGCTTTTGAAGGATTGGACAAGACATATACTTATGAAAATTATGAAATTACAACTTTTCCAGATGGGGATAAAGACAAAGTTTATACAATATATTTTTTAAATGACCAAATTTCAACAACTGAAGGAGTTAAAATTTCAGATGATAAAGAAAAAATGATAAGCACTTATGGAGAAGAATATGAAACACAAGGAAATCAATATAAATATAAAAAAGGAAAGACAAATATTGAATTTATTGTAGAAAATGATGTTATTACAAGTATTCAATATTCTTATGTAACAGAATAGTATAAAAGAAAGTGATACAAAAATTATTGTATCACTTTTAAACAATAATATGATAAATTAAATTTGTAAACATACAAACAACAATACCACAAACTGTCGGAATTGCAAAACTTAAAGCAGTCCATTTAAAACTTCCAGTTTCCTTTTTAATAGTCAAAAGAGTAGTAGCACAAGGAAAATGTAAAATCGTAAATAGCATAACATTAATTGCAGTTAAAATAGTCCAACCATTTGAAATTAAAATTTGACCAATTGAAACAGTATCTTCAATATTAACAAGTGAATTTCCACCAAGATAGCACATTAAAATAATAGGAAGAACAATTTCATTGGCAGGAATACCTAAAATAAAAGCAGTTAAAATATATCCATCTAGCCCCATTAAACTGGCCATAGGTTGTAAAAAATTCGCAATAATATTTAATAAACTTTCTCCACCAATTCCGATATTTGCAAATAGCCAAATAATAAGTCCTGCTGGAGCGGCGGCAGCAATTGCTCTACCAAGTACAAATAAAGTTCTGTCAAAAATAGAACGTACTAATATTTTTCCAAATTGAGGTTTTCTATAAGGTGGAAGTTCCAATATAAAAGATGATGGCATACCTTTTAAAATCGTTTTAGACAATATTTTAGATATCATTAGTGAAAAAAATATTCCGATTAAAATAACAAATATAACGCTAAGAGTTGAGATAAAAGATGCGCCAATTCCTTGCATACTTCCTGCAATAAAAATTGTGCTAATTGCAATTAAAAAAGGAAATCTTCCGATTGCAAGGCACAAAATTATTAGTAAGAATTGCAATAAGTCTTTCACGAGGAGAATCAATTATTCGGCAGCCAACTACACCCGCAGCATTACAGCCAAACCCCATGCACATAGTAATCATTTGTTTACCGAGTACAACAGCACTTTTTAAAAATTCCATCCATATTAAAAGCAATTCTAGGCAAATACCCTAAATCCTCTAAAATAGTAAAAAGAGGGAAGAAAATAGCCATAGGAGGAAGCATAACAGAAATAATCCACGTTAAAGTTTGGTATACACCAGAAATTAACATAGAAGAAAGAAATTGAGGGCAATGCAAAAAGTTTGCTATATATATTAATTTATCTTGAATCCATGCAAACATAGAAAATAGAACTTCAGAAGGATAGTTAGCGCCAATAATAGTAATCCAAAAAATTACTCCTAAAAATAAAATCATAATAGGAATTCCAAACTTCTTAGAAGTTAAAATTTTATCTATTTTTCTATCACGTTTAGAATAATTTTCATCTTCAAATGTACATACCTTTTTACAAATTTCTTCTGATTTTTGCATGATGGTAGATACAATTAAATCCTTAAAAGAATCTTGCTGTATTTTACTTTTTTCTAATTTATCTTGAATGATGGTTTGTGCATCTTTAATAAACTCATTTTCCAACAAGTTTATAGAAAGATTTTTTTCAATTGAATCTAAAATTTTTTTATCTCCATCTATCAATTTTAAAGCAATCCAACGAGACAAATAAGAAGAAACTTCAAACTCATTTTCTAAAATATTTTGATATTCTGATATGCAACTTTCAATAACAGGAGAATAAGAAATTTTTTTAGGCTTAAAAATATGTTTATAATCACATACTTTTTTAATTGCATCCATTAATTTAAGTAAAGTTTTCTTTTTCCTTGCAACAACGCCAACAACAGGTATTCCAAGTTCATTAGACAAAGCATCTAAATTGATATGTATTTTTTTCTTTTTTGCTTCATCTAGTAAATTAACGCAAAGAACAATATTATTTGTAATTTCCATTATTTGAAACACAAGATTTAAATTTCTTTCTAAACAGGTAGCATCAACAACAACAACTGTGCAATCAGGATTACCAAAGCAAATATAATCTCTTGCAATTTCCTCTTCTTCCGAATTAGACATAATAGAATATGTTCCAGGTATATCAACAAAAAGATAATTTTTATTTTGATAATTATAATTACCTGCACTATTTTCAACTGTTTTTCCTGGCCAATTACCAGTATGTTGATGCATACCAGTTAAATTATTAAAAATAGTTGACTTTCCTACATTTGGATTTCCGCGAAAGAGCAACTACATAATCAGAATTATTTTTTAAAAGTTCAAAATCACTTGCTAATAAAGAACTTCCAGTAGAAGATTTTGTAAGTCCCATAGTAACCTCCAAAATTTATATTTTGATATTACATAGTATGAAACTAAAATATAAAGGTTACTTTTTTTATAAAGTAACTGTTATTAAATTAGCGTCTTCATTTCGAAGTGCAATTAAAGTCCCACGGACGAAAAAAGCACGAGGGTTGTGCATAGGGCTATCTAAAACAGGGGTAATACAAGCACCTTTTACAAGACCTAAATCTAACAATCTTCTTCTAATATTTCCTATACAATTTAATTCTTTAATATAAACTTTTTTATTTAAAGGTATTTCATTTAAAGTTTTATCTTGGCTTATCATAAAAATTTATGCCTCCCACAATAGTAGTTAATATATTATATTTTGTCGAAAAATAATTGTTACATATTGACAATCAAATTGTTTTATGAAAAAATAAGAAAAAAGGAGGAATAAAAATGGAAAAATTAAGAGGCTTTGAAGTAGCAAAAGGATTTGAGAATAAAGAAATTAATTTACCAATTAGAAAAACAAAATATTCTGCAGGTTATGATATAGAAGCAGCAGAAGATGTAGTAGTGCCAAGTTTAAAAAAAGGAATGAATCCTACTTTAGTAAAAACTGGATTAAAAGCATATATGCAAAATGATGAAGTATTGCTATTATATAATAGAAGTTCTAATCCAAAGAAAAAAGGATTAATTTTGGCAAATAGTGTAGGAGTAATCGATAAAGATTACTATGGAAACCAAGATAATGATGGGCATATAATGTTTGCATTTTATAATATTAAGGAAGAAGATATTACAATAAAAAAAGGTGAAGCAATAGGCCAAGCCGTATTCCAAAAATATTTAGTAACAGATGATGATAATGCCCAAGGAGAAAGAGTAGGAGGATTTGGTTCAACTAGAAAATAATAAAAAAATTTTAAAAAATTTTTTCTTACAGACTCAAGCAAAACAAGAAAAATATACATAAAAAATAGTGGTAAAGGCTTTGACTTTTACCATTTTTTGTTGTATAATCTCATCTTTGACAGTTAATGAATAAAAAAAGGCTTATAAGTCTTGATAATTAAGACTTACAGCCTTTTTGA
>CANQHU010000069.1 GCA_947623945.1 uncultured Clostridia bacterium
TCATTCATCCATTCAGTAAATTTTTCTATTTCTTCATTTGATACATCTTTTGGAGATAAATATATTCTATCTCCTATTAATTTTTTAAAATATTGCATAATTTATTTCTCCTTTAATTTATCTTTTATAGATAATATTAATTTTTACTATTATTCTAAAAATCTATTCAAATAAATTATATAGTATATTTTATTTATTTACAAGTATTCTTATTTATCTAAAAGCAATATTAAAGCTATAAATGAATCAATTAAACAATTAGAAGAAGGGAAGAAAGTTTCGGTTCACCAAGGCAACGCTATACAAATCCATAAAATGTTTTAATTATATATTATTATCTTATAAAAAAATAAATTTCGAGCATCAAAAGTTATTTTTGTATATAAAAATAACTTGACAAAGTTAAAAATATTATTTATAATAAATATAGGTGATAATCATGTTAAAAAGAGAATTATATTTAGAAAAAATTAGAGATTTTTATGATAGTGATTTAATAAAAATTTTGGTAGGTATTCGTAGATGTGGTAAATCTGTTATATTAGAACAAATTATTCAAGAATTAAAAGAAAAAAATATTAATGAAGACCATATTATTTATGTAAATTTTGAATTTATTGAATTTGAGGAATTATCAAATTATAAAAAACTAAATCAATATATAAAAGAAAAGATTACTGATGATAAATTATATTATTTATTTTTCGATGAAATACAAAATGTTGACCAATTTGAAAAAGTTATAAATTCACTAAGAGCTTCAAAAAAGGTAAGTATATTTATAACTGGATCAAATAGCAGATTATTATCAGAAGAATTGTCAACTGTACTTTCAGGCAGATATGTAAGTTTCAAAATTAATCCTTTATCTTATAAAGAAGTATTGCAATTATTAGGCAAAAAAGAGTCTACTAAAGAAATATTTGAAAATTATATGAAATGGGGAAGTTTGCCAAATAGATTTGAATTTCAAAGAGAAGATGCAATAAAAAATTACTTATATGGTGTATTTGATTCCATTATTTTAAGAGATGTAGTAGAAAGATTAAAAATTAGAGATACTGCATTATTTAATTTAATTTTACAGTATATTATAGATACTATTGGAAGAGAGTTTTCAGCTGAAAATATAATAAACTTCTTGAAAAATGCAGGAAGAGAAGTTTCTACATTGACAATATATTCTTACCTTGATGCTCTTTGTAAAGCGTTTCTAATTAGAAAAGTCTATAGATATGATATACACGGAAAGGCTGTTTTAAAGACATTAAATAAATATTATGTAACAGATTTAGGAATAGCTCAAATAAAAAATAATAAAACAGAAATTGATAAATCTTATGCACTTGAAAATATTGTATATAATGAATTACTAATAAAAGGATATGATGTATATACAGGTAAAACTAAAAGAGGCGAAGTAGATTTTGTAGCAACAAAAACTGATAAAAAAATATATGTACAAGTGGCATTTAGCATTCCAAATGAAGATACTAAAAAAAGAGAATTTGGAGCATATAGTGTAATAAATGACAATTATCCTAAATATGTTATTACATTAGATAATTTATCTTATGAATTTAATGGGATAAAGCATATAAATTTAATAGATTTTCTTTTGGATGATAATTTTTAATAAGGTTCGGATTTAAAAAGTTTCGTTTCACAAAAATAGCAAGGATTTAAATCCTTGCTTATTTTTTACTTTTCTCTGTCTATTATATAACTTGCAAGTTCTAATGCTATATCAAATCTATCTGTTATCATTTTTATTCACTCTCCTTCAAAATTTCTTTCAAATATTTTTCAGTAAATTCTTTTAACTTTTCTTTATTATTTTTTAATTTATTCATTAATTTTTCTGCCTGTTCATAAGCATTTTCATATTCTTCTTTTGTCATTTCTCTTTTGTTATAAGCCTCTTTTAATTCATCTTCATCAAGTAGTGTTACATCCCCATTAGGGGTTACAACAACATCAAGATATAGGTCATCTTCATAAGGTATTCCATTATCTTTACTAATTTCTCTTGCTATATCAAAATACCATTCAATAATTTCGCTATTTTCATCATAAATTGCAGTTAATTTTATTTTTGATAAATAATCATAAAATTCTAGCCACTTATAATTATTATCTATTATACATTTTCCATTTGGTATAATTATAGGATTATTTACTTCTATAAAATTATAGTAATATATATCTCCATTAAAATATTCATCAGTTACTGATATTATTTTTTGTTCGGCTTTTTGGGCTCTATAACCTACATATTTATCTGCATATCTTTTCTTTAGGCTTATCCAATACCTTTGAAGTATTCCAGACTCTCCTAAATGAGCATCATCTATAACTTCATTCTCTAATTTTCCTCCATTAGCGATTATAGTTTTACTAGATGCGATATTTTCTTTATCACAAGTTATTAAAACACGATTAATCTTTAATTCTTTACATTTTTTTAATAATAATTTCACCATCTCTTTTGCATAGCCTTTTCTTCTTTCTTCTGGCAAAACACTATAACCTATATTACCACCATAGTTATATAAAAAATCTGTTAATCCTTTTCTTATATCAATAATTCCAACAAGTTTGTTATCACTTTTTCTAATTGCTAAATATACATCTGATGGAACATAACTTTTTCCATACTTGTTCTTTATATTCATTAGTTGGTAAAACTAATTGCAATGTGTCACAATTCATATATACTCCTCCTATCAAAAAAGCCTCACAAAAGAATCTTTTAAGACTCCTTTGCAAGACTCATAATCTAATCTTTTAAGTGTAAGTAACATTTATATTTTTGTTACTCTTTACCGCTAGGGCTTTTGTGCCTTAGGTAAACTCTTAAATTATGTTTTATATTTTAACATATTATAGTATAATTGTCAAATTTTGACTGGTTTTTCTGTTGGAATGATGTTATTTTTATTCATAACATCATTCCATAATTTACTATTATATATATTGTAATAAGATTCAACAATTATCAATTAATTAAAAATATTTGTTCATCATAAAGTTGGATGTATAAATACTGCATACGGATTTACATTTGTATGAGTAGATATATACGCTATTCCTTTCATGTCTTTTATAATTGATACTATTAATTCAATCTTAGTATTGGTTTTTATTTTTATAAAAGCGGGTAAAGGATTATTTTCTACATTAACATTATTAAGCAAATTAGGTTTTGTATTAAACTTTTCTTTCATTATTTCTATTGCTTGTTCTTTTGAAACATATTCTATTTCTGTATTATTACTATTTTCAATTATTTTATTTTTTATATCTTCTAATTCTTGTTCTGATATGTTATCTTTTAAATATATTTCCATCGTAGAAGCGATTTTTTTGTAATTACTAAATACTAATATATTAAATACAATAATTAATACCAATAATATTATTCCAATAACTATAATTACATTTTTATTAAATAATTTCTTTTTTATTTTTTTTAAAAAATCAATTTCTTTTATTTGTTTTTGTTCATTATGATCTTGTTTAATCTCGTTCAAGATATTTTTACAGTTTTCACAATTTTTTAAATGTTGTTCTACTAGTTCTTTTGATGCTGTACTTAAAACATTGTCATTGTAACTAAATAATAAATCTTTTACAATATCACATTCATTTTTCATTTATCAAATTCCTCCTTTAATTTTTGTTTGCCACGAAAAAATACTACTCTCGCCCAATTTGAAGTTTTATTCATTATTTCTGCTATTTCACTATATTCAAAATTGCCTAAAATTCTTAAATACATAACATTTTTAGTATCTTCATCAAGAGTTTGTAATTTTTTAAAAAATTGCATTTTGTTTTCTTTTTCACAAATCATTTCTTCTATGGATTCATCAGCAAATAATGAATTTTCTACTATATCTAAAGGTATTTCTTTTTTTTGATTTTCTTTCTTTAATTTTTTATACCAAATATATTTGCTAATTTGACACAGCCATGTGGATATCTTGCAATTTCCTTTAAATTTATTGATATCTTTTACAGCTACTAAAAAAGTTTCCTGAACTATTTCTTCACTTATGTCTTCATTACCAGTTAAGCAGAATATATATTTATAAAGCATTTTTCCATATTTATTATAAATTTCAGTTATATCCTGCATAACATTTTCCTCCTTCATTTAATTAGTGTTATTTTTTCTATATTTGTTACATGTTTTTTTTAATTTGTCAAATTTTTAGTTTTTATTAATTATGCTATAAGAATATATTTAATTTTATTGGTAACACTAATTATTAGATAGCCGTCTCCACTTGCGATATTATATTTTTCTTGATAAGTCAAGTAATTTTTTTATTTTTTGTGTCGTTGTTTTTCACTATTATCATACTTTTAATGTGTTCAATATTTAAGGGTTCGTTGCTATACTTATATTAATACTTTTAGTGCATGGAGGTACGAAATGAGTTCAGTTCAAAAAGCAAATATTGATAAAGTTTTTGGAAAGGTGTTACGTGAATTTCGTAAAAAACACAAATTAACACAAGAAGAATTATCTGAAAAATTAGGAATCTCTTTAAAATATATTTCAAGAATAGAAAATGGAAACAATGGTGTAAAAACAGAAACATTGGTAAGATATATGAATATATTAGGTATTACACCAAATACAATTTTTGTAGATTTATTAACTCATCCAGAAGCTGCAAAAAATGCACAAATTTCTGAGAAAATTGTTAATTTATCTGATGAAAAGAAAGATTTCTTAAATTCTATTATCGATTTATTAAATGATTTAGATTTAAAAAATGGAAAATAAAAAAAGACCAACTTTAATTCAATTTTAAAGTTGGTTTTTAATTTCTTATTCTTTCCAAAATGCTTTATAAGTTTCATATGCTGAATAAATATCATATTTGCTTGTTACTTCATATGGTGCATGCATTGATAAAACAGGAACTCCGCAATCAATTACATCTGTACCTTTGTTAGCTAAAATGTATGCAATTGTTCCTCCTCCACCGATGTCAACTTTTCCTAGTTCTGTCAATTGAAATTTTATTTCATTTTTTTCTAATATATTTCTTACCCATGCAACATATTCTGCATTTGCATCAGATGCTCCTGATTTTCCCCTTGCTCCAGTATATTTTACTAAAGCAATTCCTTTTCCTAAAAATCCTGCATTTGTTTTATCTGATACAGAACTATAAATTGGATCAAATCCTGCATCTACATCAGATGATAACATTTTTGAGAAACAAAATACTCTATCTAATAAATTTGGTCTATTTACTCCTAATTTATTTAATATTTCTGAAATAAAGAAATCAAACATATGAGATTCCATTCCAGTATTTCCCATACTTCCTATTTCTTCTTTATCAGATAAAATGCAAACTGCTGTATTTTTTACCTCATTTAATTCCATCATTGCAACTAATGAAGTATATGCACATACTTTATCATCTTGACCATAGGCTGCTACCATGCTTTCATCAAATCCTAAACTTCTTGCTTTAAATGCTGGAACTAATTCTAATTCTGAACTAACAAAATCCGCTTCTGTAATTCCATATTTTTGGTTCAAAATTTTCAATATATTTAATTTAACTTTTTCTGTTATTTTTTCAGCTTCACAAGGGATACTTCCAATTAGTAAATTTAATGCCTCTCCACCAATTCCATCTTTTAATTTTTTCTCCATCTGTTCTTGTGCTAAATGTGGCAATAAATCTGTTATTGTAAATATTGGATCATTTTCATCTTCTCCAATATTAATTTCTATTTTTTCTCCATTTGATTTAACAATTACGCCATGGATACTTAATGGAATTGTAGTCCATTGATATTTCTTTATACCACCATAATAGTGTGTTTTAAAATATGCTAACTCTGTATCTTCATATAAAGGATTTGGCTTTAAATCTAGCCTTGGTGAATCAACATGTGACCCAATAATATGCATTCCATTTTCTATTGGTTCTTCTCCTATAACTGCTAGATACATACTTTTTTCTCTGTTTATAAAATATACTTTATCTCCTGGTTTTAAATTTTCAAATTCTATTATATCTTTATATCCATTTGCATCTGCGATTTTTCTTGCCTCTTTAATAAATTCTCTTTCTGTTTTTGCTCTATTCATAAAATCCATATAATTTTTTGATAATTTAAAAATTTCTTCTTTTTTTGTTTCGTTTAAATCTTTCCAACCACTTTCTTTTTTGTTGAAAAGTTTTTCCTTTTGTTCTTCTTCCATTCTTATCCTTCCTTTCCTTTTTTATTTGCAAAATAATTTTATCATATCATCATTTATTTTTCCAGTTTTTTAATAATTTATTCTAAAAAACTGGTTATAATAAATTTAATGTTATTTTAAGGAGTGTAAAAAAATGAATTCTTTATGGCTTGATTCAATTGAAAAAGTAAAACTGTTTCCTTCTCTTTCAAAAGATATTGAAACAGATGTATGTGTTATAGGTGCGGGAATTTTTGGACTTACATGTGCTTATTATTTAAGCAATTTAGGTTTTAATGTAACTGTTTTGGAAAAGTCTTCTATTGGTGAAAAAACAACACGGTCATACTACGGCTAAAATTACAAGTGGTCATGGTTTATTCTATAATTATTTAATTCAATCTTATTCAAAAAAGTTTGCATCAGATTATTTAGAAGCCAATGAAAAAGCTATCGAAAATATAAAAAAAATTGTTGATTCTGAAGGAATAAAATGTGATTTTGAATATCAAAATAACTATATTTATACAACTAAAAAATCAGAAGTTGCAACTATAAAAAAAGAAGTTGATGATATTCAATCTTTAGGATTTCCTTGTGAATTTGTTACTAAAACAGGTTTACCTTTTGAAATAGAAGGTGCTATTTGTTTTAAAAATCAAGCACAATTTCATCCTTTAAAATATTTATATGGTTTATGTAATAGTATTCTTTCACATGATGGAGACATTTATTGTAATACTGTTGCAACTAATCTTGAGCAACTTATAAACAATTCTTATGTTGTTTATACCAAATATCATAAAGTAAAATGTAAATATGTAATTGTTGCTACTCATTATCCTTTTATAAATTTTCCTGGTTTTTATTTTACCAAAATGTATCAATCAACTTCCTATATTATAGCAATAGATCCTAAAAAAACTTTATTTAATGGTATGTATATTACAAGTTCTAAACCTACTTTTTCTTATCGTACAGCAAAATTAGGAGGAAAAAAACTGCTACTAATTGGCGGTGGAGATCATAAAACAGGACATCCTTCTTGTTATCAAGATACGTATGGATTGCTAGAAAGTGAGGCAAAAAAATATTATCCTGATTGTGATATTTTATATCGCTGGGATACTAGGGATTGTATTTCTTTAGATAAAATTCCTTATATTGGTGAATATTCTAGTAGTATGCCAAATGTATTCGTTGGAACTGGGTTTAAAAAATGGGGCATGACATCTTCTAATGTTGCTGCAAATATTATTGTTGATAAAATTTGCGATAAGAAAAATAAATATGAATATTTGTTTAAGTCTTCACGTTTAAAACCAATAAAAAACAGAGATGAACTAAAATCTATGCTTGTTCAATCTGCTAATTCTTTATTTTTTGATAAATTAAAAGATGCTAATTTTTCTTTTAATGAAATTCAGGAAAATTCTGGCAGTATTATTGAAATTAATGATGAAAAAATTGGAATATATAAAGATCCAAATGGAAAAATATATGCTGTTAAACCAATTTGTACTCATTTAGGCTGTTTATTAAGTTGGAATGATGTTGATAAAACTTGGGATTGTCCTTGCCATGGTTCTAGATTTGATTATCGTGGCAAAAATATTTATGACCCTGCTTTTAGAGATTTGGATTTTTATGATTTAGATGATGACTAAAATTAAAGTTTTTTATGAATTTTTTCGCTAGTTGAAAAGCCTTGATAGTGTAAGTTTAAAAATTTGTGAAAAAACTTATCGACACGAACTTAT
>CANQHU010000070.1 GCA_947623945.1 uncultured Clostridia bacterium
GCTTTATTGTGAAACATAGCTAATTTGCTGTTTTTTTAGTTTGAAAATATATGTATGTTTTAATTCGCAAATCTACACCTACTACTTCTTTCTTTTCTTCTAATACTATTTTAAATATTTTATCATGCGGTTGGTGTACTTCGTACTTTTCGCTAACATCATGTAATTCTAATATTCCTCTTTTTTCTTCTATTTTTAATTCTTGATATTTTAAATAATCTTGATAGTTAAATTCTTTCAAATTTTTCTTCCTCCTTATTATAATTCTTTTTGATTTGTTTGTCAATGTTTATTTTTGAGTAAAATTGTCAATACTTTTTTAATTATCCTATTTTCTTTCGTTTGCCTTCTTTATTTTTATTTTTTTGGAATTTTTTTGAAAACCTTTAAATTAATTTTTAGATTTTAAAACTTTTGATTTTAATTTATTTTTTATGTTCTTATGTTAATACATTTTTGTTAAAATGTCAATGGGTTTTGGAAATATTTTACATTTTATTTTAAAAGCGAAATTTGTAATAACACTATTTCTAATATGAATATCAAATAAATAAAACCTCATTTTTAAGATGAGGCTTTATATTTTTATAATTTTCTTTATTCTACACTCTTCAAACTTTCAATCATGTCAATTTTCTTTAAAGCAAAATAAGTTACAATATTTACAATTACAGTAAAAACAATTGTAATCAAAGCTGCATAAACATAACTAATTGGATAAATCACTCTTGGGAAACGTAGCATATTAATTTCACAAGTTCCTATTATAAATGAATTTAAGAAATATCCACCTACTAAGCCTAGCACAATTCCAATTAAAGTTAGTAAAACAGTTTCCCTTGTTATATAAGAATAAACTTCTTTGTCATAAAATCCTAATACCTTAATAGTTGCAAGTTCTCTTATTCTTTCGCTAATATTAACATTTGATAAATTATATAATACTACAAAAGCAAGTAATCCTGCAGATACAATTAAGATCATAACAACATAATTTAGTGAATTCATCATGTCATCTAAAGAATTTATCATACTTGAAATTCTAGTCATTGTTGCAACTTCTGTACTTTGCACAATTTCTGTTGCAATTTTGTCTTCTTGTTCTTCTGTTATATCACTATTTTTTGTGAATATTACATTAGTATCATAGTTTTCTCCGTATAAATTTTCATATGTTTCTTTTGATAAGTAAATATAATGTGAAATGTAATGTTTTGATATATTTGAAATTTTTATTTCTTTTTCATCTTCATCTTGTTTTAAAATAATTGTATCTCCTGCTTTTACACCTAATAATTCTGATAGTTTATCACTTATTATTGCTTCATTTTCCTTTAGTTCTGCTTTTTGGTTTGTTTTTATGTCTAAGATATTAATAATTTCTTCCAAAGAATTTTGATTTTCTGGTACGACTACCTGAACATCTTCTTCATTTTCACCTTTTTTTGCTGTTGTAGAAAACATATGGGTTTGAGCTACTTTTTCTATTTCTTCTTTTTTCTGTAAGTTTGAAATATATTCTTGTTTTTGTTCTTCTGATATGTCACTTTTAAAACTGATTTGCATGTCGTATTGGAATATGTCTTCAAATTGATTTGGCATTATGCTTGTAATAGAATTTTGCAATCCAAAGCCAACTAATATTAAAGATGTGCAACCCATTATACCAATAATTGTCATTAAAAATCTTTTCTTATATCTAAACATATTTCTAACAGTTACTTTTTTTGTAAAACTTAGGTGTTTCCAAATTATTGGTATTTTTTCTAATATAACTCTTTTTCCCATTTTTGGAGCCTTTGGCCTCATTAGGTTTGCTGGCGTATTTACTAGTTCTTTTAATACAGCATAAATTGTACTTCCTATAATACAAACACTAATTAATATTAGTCCTAAAGTTCCCCACTCTAAATTGAAAGAAATTTTTATATCAGATATTTGGTACATCATCTGGTACATCATCCAAATGACTTTTGGTAATAGTACAAATCCTACGCACATTCCTAAAATTCCACCAACTATACAAGCAAATCCTGCATAAATAATGTATTTACTTGCAATTTGCATTTTTTTGTATCCGAAGTGCTTTTAATGTTCCTATTTGTGTTCTTTGCTCTTCTACCATTCTTGTCATAGAAGTTAGCGAAATTAAGGTTGCTATAACAAAAAATACTATTGGGAATATTTTTGCTATATTATCTACACTTTTTGTATCTTGTATAAATCCATTATATCCACTGTTTCCGTTTCGATCTAATATATACCAAGTTGGATGTTCAATTTCTTGGATTTTGTCTTTTGCTTCTTGCAATTCTTGTTTTGCATCGTTTATTTTTGTTTCTAATTCTTCTCTATTTTTTTGTAATTCGTTTTCTCCTTCTTGTAATTTTGTTTTTGATGTTTCTATTTCTTTTTTTGCATTTTCTATTTGTGTATATGTTGCATTTTTTGTATTCTCATATTGTTTCTTTTTACTTTGTAATTCTTGTTTTGCTTGTTCTATTTGTTTTTTGGCGTTTTCAAGTTGTGGCTTTCCTTGTTGTATTCCCTTATTTATTTGTGCTATGCCTGATTCTAACGTTTGTTTTGCTTGTTTTAGTTTTTGTATTTCTATTTCTAGAGTTTTCTTTTGCTCTTCTGGAATAATATCAGTATTTTGTTTTTCTAAAGTATCTAAGTTTAAATTTACTGTGTTTAATTGCGCTTGTAAATCTTCTTTTTGCTTTTCTAATTCTTTTATTTTTTCTTCTTGTTCTTTTAAGTTGTTTTCGTTTTGTGTAATTTCAATATCTGCATTGTTTATTTGCTTTTCTGCTTTTGCAAATTCTGAGTTTGCTTGTGTTCTTGATTTTGTCACTTGATTTTCTGCCGTTTTTATTTCTTGTTTTGCTTTGTCTAATTCATTTTGCGCATCTTGTAATTTTTGATTTGCTTCATTTTGCTGATTTTCCAATTCTTTTTGTGCATCATCTACTTTTTCTTTTGCAGTATTTACTAAGTTTTCATATCTTGCATTTTGCCTTTTGTCTTTTATTTCTTCTATTTTTTGTTTTGTTTCTTCTATATAGTTTTCATATTTTTCACTAGAAGTAAGATATTCATCTGAATTTTTTACTTTTACATATAGGCTTGTATAAATATCTTTTGCATTTATATTATTTTTGTTTATATAAATATAATAATCTATTTTTCCAGAACCTAACGTACTTGTTCCTCTATCTCTTGAAATATATAATGGGCTTTGTACTACTCCTACAATTTTTAAATGATTTTCCTTTATATATGCTATTTCTTCTCCGTCATCATTCTTTGTATTTTCTACTTCTACTTCGATTGTATCTCCAATTTTTTTATTTTGATAGTTTAGAAAATTTTCTTCTACTACACATTCATTTTCGTTTTGTGGCATATTCCCTTGTTTTAAAACAGGTACATTTAAGTCTTCTAAACACATGATTTTAGTTATTACTTCTTTGTTTTCTATTTCTAATTTTCCATCAAATTCATAAGTTCCTATTGCTTTTTCTATAGAATCTATTTTTGAAATTTCTTCTACATCTTCGTTTGTTAATCCTAATGTTGATAAAATTTGTATGTCGTATACTTGATTTTCAATGTAGTAATTGTTGATTGTATCTACCATGTCTGGTGAAGATGCCCTCATACCAGCAAAAAAGCCCACACCTAAAAAAGCCATTAGTAAAATGGATATAAATCTTTTATATGTATTTTTTATTTGTTTTAAACTATCTTTAATTAATGCTTTTTTCATACTTTCTCTACCATTCTATTTGTTCTACTTGTATTGGATGCTCATTTATTTCTATTTTTTCTGCTGTTCCATTTTTAAAATGAATTACTTTGTCTGCCATTGGTGCAATTGCTGTATTGTGCGTTATAATTAGTACTGTCATATTTTCTTTTCTTGCTGTGTCTTGTAATAATTTTAATATTTGTTTTCCTGTTTTATAATCTAACGCTCCGCGTTGGTTCGTCACATAGTAATAGTTTTGGATTTTTGGCAATTGCTCTTGCTATTGCTACTCTTTGTTGCTCTCCTCCTGAAAGTTGTGATGGGAAATTATCCATTCTGTCTTTTAATCCTACTTTTTCCATAACTTCTTCTGGGTCTAATGAGTCTTTACAAATTTCTGTTGCTAGTTCTACGTTTTCTTTGGCTGTTAGGTTTTGAACTAAATTATAAAATTGGAATACAAATCCTATGTCTTCTCTTCTATATTTGATTAATTCTTTATTTTTTAATTTTGTTACAGTTTTTCCATCTACTATAACATCTCCTGAGGTCGCTGTGTCCATTCCTCCTAAGATGTTTAATGTTGTGGTTTTTCCGGGCTCCAGATGGTCCTACAATTACTACTAGTTCACCTTTTTCTATTTCAAAGTTTGTGTTTTCTAAGGCTTTTATTGTAATTTCGCCCATTTGGTATTCTTTATATACATTTTTAAATTCTATGTATGACATTTTATCACTTCCTACTTTTGGTATTATAACATAAGTTTGTTTTTATTTAAAGAAAAACACAAGTAAAATTTTAAGTTTACTTGTGCTTTATGCTTTTTGTTCTTTTTAGTTCTTATTATATGTTTTTTGCCAATTTTTCTATTTCTTCTCCGCGTTAGCCCTGTTAGTTCTTCTATTTGCTCTATTTCCATATTCTTTTTTAGCATGTTTTTTGCTACCTGAAAAATTGCTTCTATCCTTCCTTCAGTTCTTCCTTCAGTTCTTCCTTCTGTTCTTCCTTCTGTTCTTCCTTCCACTAATGCTTTTTCTCTTTCTTTTCTAATTCTTCTAACTTCTCTTATTTTGTTTTCTAAAAGTTCTACTATAAATTTTTCAAAATTTTCCATTGTTTCTTTTCCTCCTTCTTCTAATATTTCTTTGCATTTTTCTAATTCTTCTTGGTTTAACAGTCTCTTTATTAAATTAGAATATTCAAATATTTGCTTTATTGCTTTTTTTTCATCTTCTGTCATTTTCTTTTGTATTAATTTCTTTATTGTTTCTTCTATTTCTTCTTTAGTTTTTATTTTTTCAAATAATATTATTTTGGATATGCCATTTTTTTGTTCTATTAATTCTTCTTTTGTATAATTATTTATATCTATTAAATTGTATTTTGGATAATTTAATTTTTTAAATCCACATCCGCTTTCTTGCTTTTCACTAATTGTTAGTGGTGCATCCCAATTTTTATTTCCTGTATATAAAACTATTGGACATATTAATGGATAACTTGTATAGTTTTTTGCTCTTGCACTTCTTATTAATTCTAAGCAATATTCTACAATTCTTTCTGGCATTTGATAATCAATTGTACTTTGATGTTCTATTAAAATAAATATGTTTTTATCTTTTATTTTATATATTATATCTGATTCTTTAGTTTTAAAATTTAAGGTTATAAATTTTCTATTGTATTTTTCTATGTTTTCTTCTTTTAAAATGCTTCCCTTTGGAAAATTCACATATTGCTCCATAAAATTAATAAATTCTTTTTTATTATCTAATATGTCTTTAAAAATTTTATCATGATATTGATGTGTTGTTTCTAATTCATAGACTTCACTTTCCTCCATTACTCCTTTTACTTCTGGAAACATTCTAGTGTATTTTATATAATCTTCTATTGTAAATATTGTCATATATATTCCTCCTTTAATTATATTCTTTCTTTATTTAAAAGTCAATTTTAATTGTTGAGTAAAACTAATAAAATACTTGTTTTTTCTCCTATTTTCTTTTATTTTTTTAATTTTTGGGATTTTTTTCGAATTAAATTTGTTTTGAAAAAATTTTTTTATTGATTTATATAATAATACATTTTATGTACAAAGTCAATCTTTTTTGTTACTTTTTTCATCGCATTTTTCGACATTTTTCGTAGTTCATGTAACGGCAAAATTATTTGTTGAAAATTTTTCTTTTAATTTTCTAAGAAAATGATCTTTTGGTATTATTTTATCATATAACGATATATGCTTCTTATATTGTTATTTGTTTGTATTTATTTTCTAACATTAAAATCACTCCAAATACTAGTGTTTTCTGCACTTTCTTTATCTCGTTTTAATGTTTTTTTACTAGTATTTTGAGTGATTTTTTTAGTTTCTTTTATTTTCATAACTTGACTTTTTAAACAATTTCAGTACAAAGCTGGGCGAAACGAATAGCTGTAGTAGGCACTGGTCGTAGAGGTGTAGTAGCGGTAAGAAGCTGGAATACTTGAACCGCCATTGTCGAAACTGCCTCCTCTACAGCCACAAGGAGCGTAAGTATCCGCGGTTGCATGTTCTAATGTCCATTCCCATTCATTTCCTGCTAAATCATATATATTTAACTTCTTAGTAGTATCTGATGCTCCTGTTGATAATAAGATATTACTACTAGCTGGTTTTTCTACTGTAATAGTACTCCATTGGCTAGAATTACATTGTTTTGCATTTTCACTATTAATTCCAACTGTTTGATTTTTATAATTTCCCCATTCTCCACTATCTGAGTTAATACTAGCTATTATACTTGATTTATTATTTTCTCCTTGTTCTTTTTCCTCTATAAATTTACATACTAAATCCCATTGGATCCCAAATAATAAACTACTTGTTTTACTACTATCTGGTGTCATTTCTTTTGCTAATTTTTGTGATTCACTACAATAAACCCAGTTATATGGTATTGCATCTTTTTGACTTATTGCTTTTGGTGCAGTAGAAACATTATCAATTCTTGCACTTGCAGTTGTTCTTCCTAATTTTAAACTTTCTTCATCTGTTCCTGTTGTTCCTTCTATTCCTGCTTCATATCTTCCTATCCAAAATCCTCCATTTTTGTATACACTTTTTATCATTTTTTGATATGTTTCTTTATATTCATTTAATGTTAATCCACAGCCTGTTTTTAATTCTTTTTGTGTTTCAGTTGTTGCTGTTTTTTCTGTTATATAACTTTCTTCATCTTTTGCATACCATTCATCTGTCCAATTATTATATTTTGAATCTTCAATTTGTTCTACACTTCCTTTTGTGTATGGATCTGCATATGCTTTTAATACTTCTTCTATTTTTTCATAGTCAGTTTCTCCTGATGGTGCTGTTCCTCCATTATATTCTGAAGTTGTATAAATACTTTTGGGTACTTCTATCCATACCCATTCATTTCCATTTTTATCTACTGCTACTAATCCTTCAGCAACCGTGCTTTCTCCTTCTTTTCTGGTTGGTGCCATTCCTGCTGGAATTGTTACTTCATTATATTCTGTTTCTTCAAAATTCATATTTGCCTCTGCCTGTAGCAACTTTTGTGTTTCCTCTTTTTCAGCTGCATCATTTCTCTCTTTCGCCGTTTGTGCCTTTGCAAGTATTCCATTATCTCCTGTCAAAGTTGCAATTGACACTGCTGCTAAAATTAACAATACAATTATGGTTATTACTAATGCAATTAGTGTAATTCCTCTTGTTCTAGTTTTACTTACTAAATTTTTACTTGCTACTAATTTACTATTCTTTTCTTTAAATTTCTTGTTAGTCTCTAATTTTTCTTTTACATTTACCATATCTTTTGTGCCCCTTTCAATCTTCTACTATTTCTTAGAATAATATTTATGTCTATATGGTATTACAGTTTTGCTTTTTTGTCAATTATTTTTTTTAATATTTTAAAAATTTTAAAAATTTATTTGTAACTAATTTATAACATTTATTGTTGTAACTTAGCTTTATGTTTTTTTGATATTTTTTATTTTATTTTCATTTACAAAATAAAAAAATCGCTTTATTTAATACGATTTTTTTATATTTATATTCATTTTCTAACATTAAAATGTTTTATTTGCATAACTGTCAATAATTTTTGAAAATTTCACTAAAAAATAAGATTATTTTATTAGCGAAAATTTCACGTATGTATAAACTTGA
>CANQHU010000071.1 GCA_947623945.1 uncultured Clostridia bacterium
GAAAATTTTACAAAAAAAATAAGCATTATCAATGCTTAACAAAATTTTTTAATGGTGACAAGTGTCAAATAACCGAACATATAACGATTTAAGAGACCAAAATAAAACTGATAAATTAAAAGACAATAAATTTATTGACGATTTAAAAACATCAGGCTTTATGGTAAATGAAAAAGGAAAAATATATTATGAAAAGAAAAAAATTGAAAATACATTACAAGCACAAGAACTAAGAGAATTGCATGAAAGTCAGAAAAATCAAGAAAATGAATATTATGTTGATGATGAAGACAAAGAAAGATAAAAGATTTAAATCATCAACTAAAAGCCAAACAATTTGTAAAAAAGCAAAAAATAAAAAAATGAAAAACTTGGAAATGAAAAAATTTCCAAGTTTTTTATTGACTTATTAGTTTTATCGTGATACAATATAAGGCGTTATGATAAATTGCGTGGAATATGTAATTCCGTAACAACAAACAAAAAAATAGGAGGTGAAATTTAAGTGCCAACAATTAATCAATTAGTAAGAAAAGGAAGAAAAACAGGAGTGACAAAATCAACTGCACCAGCTCTTCAACATGGATGGAACTCAAAAGAAAAGAAAATGACAAACAATAGAGCTCCACAAAAAAGAGGAGTATGTACAGTAGTAAAAACAGTTACACCTAAAAAGCCAAACTCAGCTTTAAGAAAAGTTGCCAGAGTTAGACTTTCTAATGGTTATGAAGTTACATCTTATATCCCAGGTATAGGACATAACTTACAAGAACACAGTGTTGTATTAATAAGAGGTGGTAGGGTAAAAGACCTTCCAGGTGTTAGATACCACATCATCAGAGGTACACTAGATACAGCAGGTGTAAAAGATAGAATGCAAGCGCGTTCTAAATATGGAGCTAAGAAACCAAAAAAATAAAACTTAGCAAAAAATAGTGCTTGTTATTTTATCTAAAATTTAAGGTACTTAAATTTAGAATAGATAAATAAGCATTATGCGCAAGAAATTAAAATTTCTTGAGAGTACCTAGATGTTTTCAAAAAATAAAACATCAAATAAAAATTAAGGAGGGAAGAATAGTGCCAAGAAAAGGATATATAGCAAAAAGAGAAGTATTACCAGATCCAATTTATAACAGCAAAGTTGTTACAAAATTAGTAAACAACATCATGTTAGATGGAAAAAAATCAATTGCACAAAAAATTGTATATGACGCATTTGACATTATAAAAGAAAAAGAGGGAAAAAATCCTCTAGAAGTATTTGAAGCAGCTTTAGAAAATGTTATGCCAGTTCTTGAAGTAAAAGCAAGAAGAGTAGGTGGAGCAACATACCAAGTTCCACTAGAAATTAGACCAGAAAGAAGACAAACTTTAGGATTAAGATGGCTTGTAACATATGCTAGAACAAGACATGAAAAAACAATGGCTGAAAAATTAGCTGGTGAAATTATGGATGCTTGCGCTGGAAATGGTGGAGCATTTAAGAAAAAAGAAGATACACACAGAATGGCAGAAGCTAATAAGGCGTTTGCACATTACAAATGGTAAAAAACGAATAGAAAGCATATAAACAAAAAGAGGAAAATTGAAAGGAGGAAACAATTAAAATGGCAGGAGGAAGAGCATACCCACTAGAAAGAACTAGAAATATAGGAATCATGGCACATATAGATGCCGGAAAAACAACAACAACAGAAAGAATATTATTCTATACAGGAAAAACACATAAAATAGGAGAAGTTCATGAAGGTGAAGCAACAATGGACTGGATGGAACAAGAGCAAGAAAGAGGAATCACAATAACATCTGCATGTACAACTTGTTTTTGGAACAATAACAGAATAAACATTATAGACACACCAGGTCACGTTGACTTCACAGTAGAAGTTCAAAGATCACTTAAAGTATTAGATGGAGCAGTAACAGTACTTGCTGCAAAAGGTGGAGTTCAACCACAAACAGAAACAGTTTGGAGACAAGCTGACAAATATAATGTACCAAGAATGGTATATGTAAATAAAATGGATATCACTGGAGCAAACTTCATGCTTTGCGTAGATCAATTAAAAAATAGATTAAAAGCAAATGCAGTTCCAATTCAATTACCAATTGGAGCAGAAGACAATTTCCAAGGAATTGTTGACTTAATAAAAATGAGAGCATTTGTTCATAAAGATGATTTAGGAAAAGAAATTGAAGAAAAAGACATTCCAGAAGATATGAAAGACTTAGCACAAGAATATCATGACAAAATGGTAGAAGCTGTAGCTGAGCAAGATGAAGAATTAATGATGAAATATTTAGAAGGTGAAACACTTTCTGAAGAAGAAATCAAAAAAGGACTACGTGTTGGAACAATATCAAACGCAATCGTTCCTGTAACATGTGGATCTTCATACAAAAACAAAGGTGTTCAAGAATTATTAAATGCAGTTGTTGACTACATGCCATCACCACTTGATATAGCACATATCAAAGGTGTTGACTTAAATGGAGAAGAAGTAGAAAGAAAAACTTCTGATGATGAACCATTTGCAGCATTAGCATTTAAAATTGCAACAGACCCATTTGTTGGAAAATTATGCTTCTTTAGAGTATATTCTGGAACATTAGAATCAGGTTCAACAGTATTAAACTCTAATAAAGACAAAAAAGAAAGAATAGGAAGAATTCTTCAAATGCACTCTAATCACAGAGAAGATATCGATAAAGTATATTCAGGAGACATAGCAGCAGCAGTTGGTATAAAAGAAGTAACAACAGGAGATACTTTATGTGATATAAATCATCCTGTTATATTAGAATCAATGGAATTCCCAGAGCCAGTTATTGATGTTGCAATCGAGCCAAAAGACAAAGTAGCACAAGAAAAATTAGGAATTGCACTTGCAAAACTAGCAGAAGAAGACCCTACATTCAAAACATACACAAACCAAGAAACAGGGCAAACAATTATCGCAGGTATGGGTGAATTACACTTAGACATTATCGTAGACAGATTAAAAAGAGAATTCAAAGTAGAATGTAATGTAGGTAAACCACAAGTTGCTTACAAAGAAACAATTAGAAATAGCGTAAGAGTTCAAGGTAAATTCATTCGTCAATCTGGAGGTAAAGGACAATATGGTGATGTATGGTTTGAAATGGAACCATTAGAGCCAGGAAAAGGAATTGAATTCGAAAGCAAAATTGTCGGAGGAGCTGTTCCAAAAGAATATATCAAACCTATTGAACAAGGTATGAGAGAAGCAGCAGAAAGCGGAATTTTAGCAGGTTACCCAGTAATCGATTTCAAAGTTACCTTAGTAGATGGTTCATACCATGAAGTTGACTCTTCAGAAATGGCCTTCAAAATTGCCGCATCAATGGCATTTAAAGAAGGATGTAAACAAGCAAAATCTGTTATATTAGAGCCTATAATGAAAGTTGATATAACAGTTCCAGAAGAATACATGGGAGATGTAATTGGAGACGTAAATGCTAGACGTGGAAGAATGGAAGGTATGGATAGTGATGATGGAATGCAAGACATTCATGCATTTATACCACTTTCAGAAATGTTTGGATATGCAACAGACTTACGTTCTAAAACACAAGGTAGAGGAACATACACAATGGAACCATCTCATTACGAAGAAGTTCCAAAATCAGTATTTGAAACTATAGTATCTTCTAGAGCAAAACAAGAATAAAAAAGTTTAAATAGGCAATTTCTATAAAAAGTATTGATTTTTTACGGAAAATGTTATAAAATGCCTATAGCCAAAATATGTTATTAATCTTAAACATAAATAAAAATTTAAAGGAGGAATTTAAAAATGGCAAAAGCAAAATTTGAGAGAACAAAGCCACACGTTAACATTGGTACAATCGGTCACGTAGACCACGGAAAAACAACAACAACAGCAGCTATTACAAAATATTTATCATTATTAGGAAAGGCACAATACGAAGCATATGATCAAATCGATGGTGCTCCAGAAGAAAAAGCAAGAGGAATCACAATCAACACAGCACACGTTGAATATGAAACAGATAAAAGACACTATGCACACGTTGACTGTCCAGGACACGCAGACTATGTTAAAAACATGATTACAGGTGCTGCACAAATGGATGGAGCAATCTTAGTAGTATCTGCAGCAGATGGACCTATGCCACAAACAAGAGAACACATTCTTTTAGCAAGACAAGTAGGTGTTAAATACATCGTTGTTTACTTAAATAAATGTGATATGGTAGACGATCCAGAATTATTAGAATTAGTTGAAATGGAAGTAAGAGACTTACTTACAGAATATGATTTCCCAGGAGACGAAATTCCAATTGTAAAAGGATCTTCATTACAAGTATTAGAAACATCATCTACAAACCCAGATGACGAAGTTTACAAACCTATGAAAGAATTAATGGAAGCAGTTGATAGCTATATTCCAACACCAGAAAGACCAATTGATCAACCATTCTTAATGCCAGTTGAAGACGTATTCACAATTACAGGACGTGGAACAGTTGCAACAGGTAGAGTAGAAAGAGGAACAGTTAAAATTTCTGACGAAGTTGAAATTATCGGATTATCAACAGAAAGAAAGAAAACAGTTATCACAGGTGTTGAAATGTTCAGAAAATTATTAGACCAAGCAGAAGCTGGAGATAATATCGGAGCATTACTAAGAGGAATTGATAGAAAAGAAATCGAAAGAGGTCAAGTTCTTGCAAAACCAGGAACAATCAATCCACATACAAAATTCACATCAGAAGTATATGTATTAACAAAAGAAGAAGGTGGACGTCATACACCATTCTTCAATGGATACAGACCACAATTCTATTTCAGAACAACAGACGTTACAGGTGTTATTGAATTATCAGCTGGAACAGAAATGGTTATGCCAGGAGATAACGTATCTATGACAATAGAATTAATCACACCAATCGCTATCGAAAAAGGATTAAGATTCGCTATTCGTGAAGGTGGTAGAACAGTAGGTTCTGGAGTTGTAGCTGAAATCTTAGCATAAAATAAATAAAACTAAATATTATATATGAGATAGAAAATTTTACTATTTTCTATCTCATTTTTTTAAAATCTATTGCTTTTTTTCATAAAGAATAATACAATATACTTGCTAAAAAAAGCGTATAGGAGGAAACTAAATGAGAATAATATTAGATGCTATGGGTGGAGATAACGCCCCAGATGCAAACATAAAAGGAGCAGTAAATGCAATAAAAAAAGTAAAAGCAGAAGTTGTTTTAGTAGGAAAAGAAGAAATAATAAGAAAAAAAGTAAAAGAATTCTATGGAAAAGAAATAGAAGAAATATCAAATAGATTAAAAATAAAAAATGCTACAGAAACAATAGAAATGGAAGATCAACCAACACTTGCGATAAAGCACAAAAAAGACTCATCAATGGTCGTAGGATTTAAAATGCTAAAAGAAAATGAAGGAGACGTATTTATTTCTGCTGGAAACTCAGGAGCTTTATTAACAGGAGCTACCTTACTAGTAGGAAGAATAAAAGGAATAGATAGACCAGCCTTAGCTGGAATTTTACCTGCATATAAAAGTCAGTTATTACTAATTGATGCAGGATCTAATACAAACTGCAAACCAATAAATCTTTTACAATTTGCACAAATGTCTAGCATTTACTTAAGAAACACATATGGAATAGAAAATCCAGCAATAGGATTATTAAACATAGGAACAGAAGAAACAAAAGGAAATGAACTAGTAAAAGAAAGTTATAAACTATTAAAAGAAAAAGCAGAAGAATTAAACATCAACTTTGTAGGAAATGTAGAAGGTAGAGATGCCTTCTCAGGAAAAATAGATGCAATAGTAACAGATGGATTTACTGGAAACGTATTTCTAAAAACAACAGAAGGATTAGGAAAACTTGTAAAAAGAAGTTTAGTTGAAAGTTTTACACAAAACATCTTTGCTAAAATTTCTTATTTAATAGCTAAAAAACCAATAAAAACACTTTCAAAAGCGATGGACTATAAATCATATGGAGGAGCACTATTCTTAGGAGTAAAAAAACCAGTAGTAAAAGCACATGGAAGTAGTGATGAATTATTATTTGAATATACCATCATACAAGCAGAAAAATTCGTTGAAAACAAAGCAGTAGAGCATATGATAGAACAATTTGAATAATTACATTTTTGACCAAATCGTACAAAATAAAAATATTTTAAAAATATACTTGACAAATACATAAACATATAATATAAATGAGATATGAATGAATAATTCGAAAACTTGAGAGGAGGTGAACTCTAAAAATATGAGTTCAGAAGAGGTTTTAGAAAAAGTAAAAGGAATTATTGTAGAACAATTAGGAGTTGCAGACACAGCTGTAACAATGGAAGCATCTTTTATCGATGACTTAGGAGCTGATTCATTGGACATAGTTGAATTAGTAATGGCACTAGAAGAAGAATTTGATATAGAAATTCCTGATAGTGATGCAGAAAAAGTAGTAACAGTAGGAGATGTAGTTGACTACATTAAAGAAAATGTAAAATAAGAAAAATAAACTTTGCCAATGGTAAACAAACCATTGGCAATTTTTAGAATATAGAACTTTCTAATTGATAAGGATAATCCCTAAAAAATCTCAAAAGATAATCCAAAGGCTCCATCTTCCTAACATCAGAATTAGAAACCAAATTTAACTTTAAAATACATTGATTTTGAGAAGAAATAGTCAAAGTACCAAGAACATCTTTTGATTTTACAGGAGCACAAAGATATGGATTAACATCAATAGAAGCCTTTAAACTAGGGGTAAGTTCTTTTTTTATAGAAATTATAGGCGTTTTTTCAATTGAACCATCAAAAACTATATCTATATTATTTGAAACACCTTTATCTACAAAAAAATAATTAGGATTATTTTTTTTCCAATTTTCTAAAAAATTAGTAGCAAAATCTTTTACATTAAAATATTCAAAATTTTTAAAAGTATATTCAATCAATTTAATACTATCTTGAGTTCTAAAATTCTTAGTATCAGCGCCCAAAACGACACAAATAATATCCATATCTCTTCTTTTACAACTAGTTACCAAGCAACGATTAGCGCCGTTTGTAAAACCAGTTTTAACACCATATACACCATTTAAATTTCCTAGCAATTCATTAGTATTAGATAAAAGTTTTGGATAGCCATTAATTGTTACTGTATAATTTTTAGTTCCAACAATATTTAAAAAAGTAGAATTTTTTAAAGCATAATCTGTAAGTAAAGCAAGCTCGTATGCAGTTGTATAATGATTATCTGAATCTAGTCCATGAGGAGATTCAAAATTAGTATTAGAAAGACCTAAAGATTTTGCCTTTTTATTCATCAATTTTGCAAATTCTGGAACACTTCCAGAAACAGTTTCTGCTAAAGCAACAGCTGCATCATTTCCAGAGCGCATTAATAGACCATATAATAAATCACGAACCGAAATTTTATCACCAGTTTTTAAACCTAATCTAGATCCACCAGTATTAGCAGCTTTTTTAGAAACTTCTACTATTTTATCTAAGGAAATATTCTCAATAACAACAGTTGCAGTCATAATTTTTGTAGTAGATGCCATTTTTACTCTATTTTTTTCATTTTTTCCATATAAAATTTGCTTAGTTTTTCTATCTAAAACAACACAAGAACGAGAATTTAAAGTTAAATTATTAGAATCTACATTACTAGAAGTTTCCATTGCTATATTTTGTATTTCGCCTGCAATATCTAGATTTTCCTCATCTTCATCAACATCATCACAATATACTGGCTTAAATGTAAAAATAAAAAAACAAGTAAGTAATATTAGGAAAATTTTTTTCATATTTATAATTCATTCCTTTCGCTCCGCTCAAGGCACAACACTGTATGAAACATAGCCTTTGGCAGAAAAA
>CANQHU010000072.1 GCA_947623945.1 uncultured Clostridia bacterium
AAAATTTTGAAATATCTTGAACATTATTATTAAGAATTCTTAGTAATAAACTGAACATTATTACTAAGAATTCACAAAAAGACAAAAAAATTCAATAAATGTATTGACATTTCTTCAAAAATATAGTAATATATAATGGCGTTGTGAAATACAACGCAGGTATTTGGGCTATTAGCTCAGGTGGTAGAGCACTTGACTTTTAATCAAGTTGTCCCGCGTTCGAGTCGCGGATAGCTCACCAATGGCCCCGTGGTCAAGCGGTTAAGACATCGCCCTTTCACGGCGGAGACATGGGTTCGATTCCCGTCGGGGTCACCAATTTAATATTTTGCCACTTTAGCTCAGCTGGCCAGAGCATCGCACTTGTAATGCGAGGGTCCCCAGTTCGAATCTGGGAAGTGGCTCCAATAAGGTCAGTGGCTTTGTAATATGCTTGGTCGCTGGCTTTCAAGTTTTTACAACTATGGGAATAACAAAAAAAATTATTTGTGGAAAATGAGGATTTTTAGGTTAGTCCCCATTTAGTCCCCACATAGTCCCCATTTTTTATGTAAATATATACAAAAAAGTAGGGAACAAAAAAATTTTGAGTAGCACTTTTTTAAGTGCTTTTTATTATGCAATATTTTTTTCATTTAGTTGCGTAATAAATGTTTTTAAAATATCTAAAGTTTCTTCATTTAATTCTAAATAGTGTGTTAAATCTTCTTTTTGGACTTCTTGTAAATTAGCAATACTTTTATGTTTTTGATTAATTTTGTTTTGAAGATGTGTTAAATTCTTATTATCTTGACCTAAATAATTTTGTATATCCTTTTGTTGTATTTTTTGTAATTCATCTCTTTTTTGTTTAGAAGATACATGAATATAGTACTTTTGTGTTGTTTCATATTCAGTATGTCCCATTAAAGGAGCTAAAACTTCTGGAGACATACCCAAGTTTCTACAATGTGTTGCAAAACTATGTCTTAATCCATAAAGAACCATATGTGATAATTTATTTCTTCGAACAAATCTTAAAAAATTTCTCGATAATACTTTTGGTGTAAATGGAGTTCGTGTTGTATTTAGAAAAACATACTGATTTTCAGACCATTTTAAATTGTTCTCTTTAAATTCCTTTTGTTGCAGTTTTTTATGTTCAATTAGCAAGTCCTTTATTAATAAATCTATAGGAATATGCCTATAACTTTCTGGTGTTTTTAATGGTCCATCTCCATTTTTCCATCCTATTCTTTTCATAGTAGTTTTGTCAAATATAGGATTAGTTTTATAAGCATTTTGTACATGAAAATCATCTTGTGAAAAATCTAAATCTATCCATCTAACACCACAAGTTTCTTCAGGACGATTACCGTGTAATAATGTAAACAAAAAAGCAAGTGGAGCATCTGATTTGTTATGATAATTTGACTTTAATCCTATATCTTTAATCATATAATTAATCCATAATGCCCTTTCATCTTCTTCGATAAATTCATAATCATTTTTACTTTTTTTAGTTTTCTTTTTATTTCTAATTTGTTTTTTAGCAATAGGATTTACATTTATGTATGATTTATCTACTGCAAACTGAAATGCCATTTTTAATGAAAGCAATAAAACTCTTTGAGTTTCTTTACATTTTATCGTATTTAATATTTCATCGACATTATTTTCAGAAAATACATTTATGTTATTATATTCTGGATGTTCTTCAAGATATGGAAAAACATAACTCCACAAGTTTCTATTATAACTTTCTAGTGTAGTTGGACTAAAATAATCATCATCTTCGTATGATTTTTGAGTTCTTTCATTCAAATATTGTTGCCATTCAATAATAACATCTTTGAAAGAAATCACAGTATTAGAATCATCATTTATTACTGTAGTTATAGATTCTTGGCGATTTTGAATAGAAAGACTATTATTGTTTAAAATTTGTGATACTTCTTGAATTTTATCCATACTTTCAGGATTAGAATATAAATTTTCAAGTAATTTAGTAAAAGATAATATCATATTATTTAAAGAATTTGTATTATTATAAAGTTCATATTTATTTTCATAAATAATATTCTCTACAAAATACATTACATTTCCAAGATTATCTACAAAAACTTTACTAATTTTTTTTCCTGTTCCTTCAAGAGAATTTTCAATTTTAGGTATCAAATTTTGAATAGCACTTTCATATGAATATTTACTAGATGCTTCAGGTCTAGGAACTTTTACATTTGCAATTTTAGCTAAAGATGATGATCTAGCTCTAAAAATATCTCCTTTCATACTTAATTTAATTTCAAAAGACATACAATTTAGGTTAATTTTTGACATCTTCGGTTTAATACTTATCTTTTCCATTATCTCCTCCAATGCTTTTAGAAGAAAATATTTAGAATATATAAGTTCTATATATTTTACAATAAAATCTTCTAAAAAACAATGTTGAAATATTTAATATTTAATATTCATAATTACCATATGTACCAGCATTTTCATCAAACCATTGTTGTAATTTTTTTTTATTTATTATAATTTTTCTTTTAAAACGAATAGCAGGAAATCCCGGAACAGTTATCAATTTTAGCATAAGATTTTTGCCTATACCTAATAATTTAGCTGCTTCATCTATTGAAATTCCTAATTTTATGTCCTCATTCATTATTACCACTTCCATTTTTTATAGAATTTAATTTTTGTTCTGCTTGAATTTGAGCATCTGCAATAGTTAAAATCAAATTTTTTGGATATAGTTTAAATGCTTGTTTCATTTCAATTCCAAAATTTCTAGCATTAATATCTCTACCATATTTTGAACTTTGCATATAGTTTAATGTAACTTGTGCATAAGCGACTGCTTCTTTTTTATTCATTAGTTACACCTCCTACATAACTTTCAAATAATTCGATTATATTTTCCCATTTAAGTAAAGGATTATTTGCTAATTTTATCTCACATCTTTCCAGATATTTAAAAGTATTTTTTTCTCTTATTGTTATTTGCAATGTTTTTCTATCATCTGCACTATATTCAATTTCTGCAAATACTTTACTTTGTTTTTCATTTAACATATCAGCTAATTTGAATAGTTTTAATAAATTTTCTTCCATAATTATCCTACCTTTCCTTAATAAATTTTGGTACATCAGCAGATTTACCAAGTGTGTCATCAAATTCATATCGTTTTTTTGAAGGGTTATATTTATAGGCACTTTGATTCCATTTTCTATAACTTTCATTAGTCAAATAACTTGATTTTGACAATTCTTTTGTTGCTTGAATATGTTGAGATTCTATAATTGAATAATTATCTTCAATTCTTTTTATCTCTCTCTTTTCTTTTATAAATTTATTTTGATCAATTTTTCTTTTTTCTTTTGAAAGATTTTTCCTAAATTGTTTTTCTTCTACATATCTATTATCGGTTTTTATAATTTTTGTTATATATGCAGATGATATATTTAATTTTTCGGAAATGTTTTTTACTTTTAAATGTTCAAAATAAAATAAATTAATTATTTTTTCTTTTAATGTTTCCACATTTAATCACCTTTTGGTTAATTTTTTGTCGACACTTTTTTGAAATAACAAATCTATTAGAAATTCTATTTAATTTCTAATTCTTTCATATGTTTTTTAAATGCTTCCTGTCTTTGCTTCTTAATTTTTAACTCTTTGTATAATCTGTATTTTAGTTTTAGCTTAGGTAGAAGGACATCAAATATTAATATGATTATAGCAAGAGATATTCCAACTAATATAAATCTAAAAGCCATTTGTGTACTCCTTTCTTAATTTTATGAAAAGGCAGACAAGAGCTTGTCCCATCTGCCTTTTTAGTAATAAAGTATTTCCTTTTAAATTAGCCCTTCATTATATATATATTGCCCTACTTTTTAAATCCGGAAAGTTTTAAAAAAATTTTTTTAAAATTTAAACTTTTGGATTCCTTCAATTAATTTTAAAATTATAAACTGATATTGATCTTCATTGCCATAACTATATCTTTTTATCATTGTTTTCTTTCTCTTGATTATCTCCATCATAGCCATTTCATTACCATCTTGTGCTAATTTTCCTAATTCATATAAACTTTTATTATTCATTACTAGCATCTCCTTCTAAATATTTTTTTAATTTTCTTAATGCCCTAGTCTTAATATTTCTTACTGTTCTTGAACATATTTCTAAAATTTCTGCTGCTTCATCTTGACTTAATTCTTCTTTAAAAAGCAAAAAAATCACCGACTGCTCTATGGCAGACAGTGATTTTAAGGCATTATTTAACTCTAATTTACTTTCAAAGTCATCTACAGTTGAGAAAGCGCAATTCACCATAATAAAATTTTGCAAAAAGGCGTCATAGTCCTCATCATCTACAATTGTTCTTTCTTTGTTGACTATGCTCATTTGTTTTTTAAAAAAACCTTTTGCTGAAAAAATGATAATTTTATTTAGGTAACTATCAAACCTTTTGTCATTTACACTTTTTTGATTTTCTAACATAAGTGTTCCTCCTCAAATTTTACATTTGAGCTAACATCCCTGTTTTAAGGAACACATAAAAAAACAAAAACCTCCTTTCAAAAAATTGATTATTGATTTTAGTTTGATTTTATATAAAAAAGGGCGTAATGTCCTATAGAACTTCTCAAAGTGTTATCTTAAGTATCTTACAATACATCTTTTGCATTATGTTCTACTTAAAATAGGTACATTAGCCCTAAAAAAAGTATAAAACTATAAAATATTGCCTTTTTTAGTGAAATATATTGGGTTTTTATGGGATTTTTGTATGTTTACATTTTTTCTTAATCCTTTAAATACTGAAATTACTAAAAGTCAAAAAACTACATACTTCGACAAAGTATGAAAATTTAATGTGGTAAAGTATATAATGTTTTTCTAAAAGAATATAAAATATACTTTATAACAGTACATTGCTAAAAGGGGGATATCAAATGGCACTAGATAAAGTAATGATTGGTGCAAGAATAAGAAAAATCAGAGAAGAAATTTTTAATGAATCAAGAGATAAATTCGGTAATAGATGTAATTTGACTGAAAGACATATAGGGCAAATCGAAAGAGGGGAATTTTTAATTGGTTTAAATTCCTTAGATGAAATCATTTCAGCGACTGGTGCTGATGCAGATTACATTTTATACGGAAAGAGTGAAAATGATAATTTTGGTGTAAGGAAAAATTTAATGAATATTATTAATAGAACTAATAATGAAGAATTAAATGTTATTTATAATTGCATTACAACTGTTAGAAATTATCTGCATAAAAAAAATAAATTTTAATATTTATAAATAATAAGCAAACTACTTGTTTTTCCGATAAATTAGTGCTATCTTATAAATAATTCATATATTTATTATTTTTTGTTTACAAATTAAAAGAGCAGGATATCCTGCTTTTTCTTTCTTAAAAAACATATCTATTGCTATATCAGTTAATAAATTAGAAAATAGTTCAAAAAATAATCCAGTAATTAATATTATTGATTATTTTTTTGTTTTACTATAAAACAATATATGTTATAATGTATTAAATAAAAATTATAGGAGAAAAAAAATGGAATTATTAAAGGTGGAAAATTTAACAAAAAAATATGGATCTAATCAAAGTGAAGTAATAGCCTTAAATAACATATCTTTCTCAGTAGAAGAAGGCGAATTTGTTTCAATAGTTGGAACTTCACGGAAGTGGTAAATCAACACTTTTGCATTTAATTGGTGGCGTAGATAGGCCTTCATCTGGAAAAGTATTTATAGAAGGCAAAGATATTTATTCATTAACAGATGATGAATTAGCAGTTTTTAGAAGGCAACAAATTGGAATTATATATCAATTTTATAATCTAATACCAATATTGAATGTAGAAGAAAATATAACTTTGCCATGTGATTTAGATGGTAAAAAAGTTAGTAGAACAAAATTAAATAATTTAATATCAATTTTAGGGTTGGAAAATAGAAGAAATCATTTGCCTAATGAGTTATCAGGAGGGCAACAACAAAGAGTATCAATAGGAAGAAGTTTAATTAATGATCCAACACTTATTTTAGCAGATGAACCAACTGGAAATTTGGATTCTAAAACTAGCAATGAAATTATTAATTTATTAAAACAATGTAACCAAAAGTATAAAAAAACTATTATTATAGTTACACATAACTTGGAAATAGCAAAAATGACAGATAGAATTATAAAAATAGAAGATGGAAAATTAGTCTAGGAGGTGTATAAATGAAGATACTAAATAGACTAACAATAAAAAATTTAAAATTAAATAAAAAAAGGACAATGGTTACAATTATAGGAATTATATTAGCAACAACATTAATAACTTCTATAACAACTCTTGTATCAAGTTTTCGTAAGTCAATGATAGAATATCAAAAATTAATACAAGGAAATTACCATTATCAATATATAAACTTACAAAAAGATGATTTGAAAAACTTAGAAAACAATACAAATATAGAAAAAACATTTATAACTCAAAATGTAGGATATATAAAATTAGAAAATGCTTATATTTTCACAAAGCCATATGCAAGTATAATAGAATTTTCAAAAGAAGCGCTAGAAAACCTAAATATACAACTTTTTGAGGGAAGATTTCCTCAAAATTCCAATGAAATATTAATAGAAAAAGAAATGAACATAATGGGAAAACTGGATTGGAAAATAGGTGATGAAGTTGAATTAAATATAAGTAAAACGCAAAATGATAGTAGCAAAACTAATGATTTAATAAAAACATATAAAATCGTTGGAACAATAGCAAAACCAATTGACAATATTGAAACAGTACAATCTCAAAACTATACTATAATTTCATATCTTGATAATATTCAAAATGAAAATATAAATGTTTTTGTAAGATATAAAAATTTAATTAATAATAAAGAAATTAACCAATATGAATATAAAGAAAATAACACTTTAGTATCTCTTGAAAGTGGAAAAATAGAAGGAGATATGTCATTTGCTTATCTAATTGCCATAATTTTTATTGCAATAATAATAGTTACATCAGTTTATTGCATTAGAAATAGTTTTGAAATATCAATTACAGAAAGAATACAGCAATACGGAATATTGTCATCAGTAGGTGCTACTTCAAAGCAGTTATCATATAATGTATTTTTTGAAAGTTTCATTTTAGGATTAATTGCTATACCAATAGGAATTATATTCGGAATATCTTTAATATTTATATTAATTAGTATGGTAAAGCAATTCTTTGGTAGCAATTTATTTGGCACTGATTTTCTTTTTGATATTAATGTGATGTCAATAGTTATTACAATATTTTTTGATAGTTTAACAATTTATTTAGTAGCTAGAAAAACGGCCAAAAAAGCAGCAAAAATTACAATAATAGAAGCAATAAGAAGTAATCAAGACATAAAAATTAATGCAAAAAAAATGAAATACCCACACTTTATAAAGAGTATATTTGGAATAGGTGGAGAAATTGCATATAAGAATTTAAAACGAAATAATAAAAAATATAGAACAACAATAATTTCAATTATTGTAAGTATAATGTTGTTTGTATCAATATCATCATTTACACAATATGCTTTTAAATCTCTTGATTCTTATAAACTAAATTATAATGTTT
>CANQHU010000073.1 GCA_947623945.1 uncultured Clostridia bacterium
GACATTAGTATTACAGACTCTGTAATATTCTGTGGATAACTATTCTTTATTTTTTTATGGCTGACTAGTAACAACTAGTAGCAATTTTTATATAGTTAGAATTTCTTTTGGCTTGTATCCAATTATATTTGTTTTTAATTCTCCATCTTTAAAAAATATATGTGAATTATCTCTGTATCCTATGACTCCTATAATTTTTTGATTTTTTTTGCCACATACATTCTCATATTTTTACTAAGACTGTTTTTTATGACTTGTAGCAATTTTATTAATAAACCTATTCAAAAAATAAGGGTTGAAGATATAGAAGATAGTAAAGAAGAAATGTGAAAATACTCAAATGCTGTTATTAACAAAATATGTATACTAATCAATAAAACATTTCAAATTGCAAATTCAAGAAGGAAAATACCTTTTAATATTATGTTAGACGAAACTTTAACTAAGCCTATTTCTAAAATACCAGAAAAGAAAATTGAAGCATTGACTATTGAAGAAGAAAATAAATTAATAGATATTTTAGATAATCAAGAATACTATTATTTTTGGATTATAAAAAAGATTTTTATATAACACCTTGTGAAATTAATAGTTATTTAAAAAGAATTAATGACAAATACCAAATAACCACTTCTTCAATACATTCACATAGATTAAGGCATACTTTTATTACTAGATGTGTTGAAAATGGAATAAATCAAAAAGTTATTCAAAATTTAGTAGGTCATGTTAAAGGAAGCACTATAACTTCTGATGTATATACTTCCGTTTCTGATGACTTTATGATTAAAGAACTACAAAAAATGAGTTAAAAAAAACTACTGCATTACTATTGCATTACTTTTATAAAAATAGACCTTGTAGAATGTTGATATTTCAGCATTTACAAGGTTTTTCTTCTTGGTTGGGCTGAATTGACTATAATCACTATTTTCAATGGTTTCACACACGTTTGTTGGGTGCGTTAGTAAATAAATATAAATTAAAATAAATTATAAAAAATCGTTATATAAAATTATTTTAATTTTTTTATAATATATACTTGTTTTTTATAAATTGCAACAATATACATATTATATTATTCGTTAATCGGAGTAACTATCATTGCGTTTGCCTTAATTATTGCACTAGTAGTAATTATTAGCAAACAAAAATAGCCAAAAAAACAGACACATCTGTAAACTTGCCCAGTTAGATGTGTCAAACATTTAATTGAGGTGAACCACGTTTGTGGTTTCTCCATTTCCTATTTTTATTTTACTACAATATTTTATAATTGTCAAATATGTGTGAACTAAACCAGAAATAAAGATTAAATTTTTTTAGTTATATATATTTCATCTTTTCTACTTCCATTTTTTGGTATTTTTGTAGTTATCCACTTTTTACTAATTTTTAAAAATAGTTTTCCACAACAGTGAGATGTTTTTATTAGAACTGCCATGTTTTCCACATTTTAGGTTTCATAAATATTGTACTATTTTAATTTTCTTTCGTTTTTCTCTTGATTTTTTTCTTTTGTTTTTTTATAATTTAACTAGAAAATCTTAATTGGATTTGCTTATATCCAGTTAGATTTGTTATGGTTGTAGTAAGTGCTTGGGTAATTAAGGCACTTACTTCTTTTATGCTCATTTTTAGTTCCTTTACGTATTTCAGCCCTTTTTCCAATAATTGCCTTATCGTGTGTGCAAATTGTATAAAGAAATAATGTACTTTCATTGCGTTATAATTCTTTGAATATATATGCTCTATATCAAATGTTCCATTCTTTTGCATATTAAATCCTTCATTTTCTATTTTCCATCTTTGCCTTCCATAATATACCAATTCTTTTTTGTTCTTTTCTGTGATTTTAAATGATGTTATCCACATAAATTCTGTTATTATCTTGTGGAATTTCTTCTAATTCTATACCCAACAGATTTGATATATTTTTTATTGTTTCTTCTGTATTAAGTTTTTCTGTTGTATTTCTCATACTTTTTATTCCTCAATGCTGATCAAAAAGGCCTCTAATTGTTAATATTTTTTGTATAATTACTTTATCTTTTGTGCTAAAACATATCCAAATCTATGGAAATGATCTCTTGTCCTTTCTACATGTGCTCTTTCAAATGTTGGTTCATTCTTCTCTATCAATGATATAATTTTCCATGAATCATCAAAATATTTTCTCATTTCTCCTTTTCTAAAATATTTATTAAATGGATATCTATCTGTATTTTTCTCATCAATAGCCATCATATAATCTACATACAAATATCCTCCATCTGAAACAATGCTTTGTAATTTTTCCATTTTTTCCTTTGATGTAAATTGTATATTTAATGAATAATGTAAAGAACAACTTGTAAAAACAACATCAAATTTCTCTTTTGGTACATTTTTGTAGAAATCTCTTTTTTCAATATTCACATATTTCGTTAATTGTTCTTTTTCTATTCTCTCTATAATCCCACAGACATGTTTATTCTCAACTTCATACTCTTTTGATACAAAATCTTCTGAATAAGAAAAAATTTCATTATCCTTAATAATTGGAAAATCTTTGTTTCCACCATATAATGCAGTGTCGTCTACCTCATATCCAGTAACTTTTATTCCTTTTCTTGCAAATGGCAATAAAAACTTTCCATCCGAACAACCTACAATACAAGCAGTAAAATCTTTGCCAATATTATTTTCAGCTAAATCAATTAGTCTATACAAGCGTTTTGGTGGATTCCCCCATATACTTTTCGTTTTTTTCATCTAACATCCTCCTCCATATGTGAAAGTTGTTTTATCTCTTCATGATTTCTCATAGAATACTCTATAATATTTATATCTCTAGCTTTAACATATGTGCCTAAGTAATCTTTAGGTTTGTCATTTTTCATTAACCTAAGTGCCTCATCAATAGAAACCCATTTTAATTCAAATCCTTCTTCTTTCTCTTCTTCTGTAAAATTTTGCTCACCCTTGTCATCTTTTGCATCTGCTATAAAACAATAAGATATTTGCTGTAAATTATGTCGTTTTCGATATTCTACTATTTCCCCTACTTCTCTGATATTTTCAATAGTTGTACCAACTTCTTCCATTATTTCTCTATCAAGAGCCTCATACAAATTTTCCCCTTGTTCAATTCCTCCACCAGGTAATTTATGATAATTTTCATTAGAAACATATAGTATTGCCATTTTTCCGTTCTTTAACACTATTGCTCTTACAGCTTCTCTCAATCTAAAATTTGATTTATCTTCAATTTCCTCTAATTGTACTTTGTTAATTAATTTCATAATATTATAACTCCTTTCATTTAATATCTACTAACATTAACATTAGCTTGATATGAATTTTCCCATAATTTAAATTTCTTCATCTTATTATAATAATTATCCGGATTTTCTAATATTGTATTTATTGTTTCCTTTATTTCTTCGATATCACCTTCCTCTATAATATATCTTAATGAAATATTTTCAAGTTTCTTGTTTGTATAATCATTTAAGATAGGATTATCACAAATTAAATATCTATAATCATCTGTACACTTTAATTTAAAACTTATTTCTTTTTCTTTATTAAAAATATTTTTATCCTTTATTTTATTACAATTTTGACAATCAAATATATGTTTAAAACATATTCTAGTATACATTAATGGAATGTTTCCACAAAATACAAATTGTTTTTTTACATTTTTCAATATGTTACAATTTTTACTAAAGCTTAATTCTGGAGATGCTGTATATATATCTATATTATATTCTTGTAAATATTTTACTGAATAATTATTCCAAACATATACAGTATAATCAATTATTTTTTGCTTAAATTTTATATTTTTTGTAGAAAGAATTTGTGACCATCTTGTAAACATCACAGAATAATTTTGTAATTTTAAATAATATGGCATTAAATCTTCACTTTTCCAATTGAATAATGGCAATTTATAGATTACATTACTACCTAATTCATTTATATAATAATCAATATTTTTTAATTTTTCAATTGTATCAACATTAAAAATTAAATTAATACGTTTATCTTCTTTTAAGTCATTTAATATTTTTATATCACGACTTTCTATATATAAATCTATTTTTTGATTCGGTATCTTCTTTATATATTCATTATTTTCTATATGTTCATTTAAGAAACTTTCAATTAAGAATTTTCTTATTTTCTTTAAAAATTCCATATTTATATAATAAATATCATCTTTACTTCTATTATATCTTATCTTATAGATATTTATTTCTCCATCTTGAACAAACAAATTTATAAAATCTTTAGACCTTACTTTTATCAAATCATCAGACATTTCATCATCCACAAAAAATGTAGTATTTCCTTTATTACTTTGATAATTAATTTTTCTAATAATATTTTCTTCAACTATAAATTCAAAACTAATATTTTCTTTATCTAATAAATATTTATTACTAATTTCACTATACACATAAAAACTATTATGATTTATTTCTTTTGTAAATTTTATTGGAATATTATTTTCATCAAAATCAACGAAAATATCATTTTTATTTACTTTAATTAATTCATCATACTTGTACATTGGTTTCATTCTTGAATGCACTAATTCAAACAAATTTGTTTTTTCAATATCTTCTCCAAAAATGTGTCCTGCATTTTTTTGATTCGTTCTGTTTTTTACCATTTGTACTACTTTTCTTATTTCTTCTGCATTACGTCTTCGCCCCTCTATTTTTAAGCTATCAATGTTTTCTAATTTATCAATCATGCTAATACAATCAAGAGTAGGCTTATATAATAAATTTCCTTCGAACTCTTCATTTGAATATATATCTCTACATAGTGTTAAACATTTACCTCTATTTCCCGAGCCATTATTTAATAAAGAACCCCATAAACACAACCCTGAATATGACATACATTGAAATCCATGCACAAATGCTTCCAATTCCAGAGAAGCATCTTTAGATAAATTTTTAATCTCTTCATATTGTAATTCCCTTGCTATTATTGCTCTACTTCCTTTTAATGATTCAATAAATTCCAAATCCGATTTATTATGTGCTCCAAATTGTGTTGAAAAGTGTAATTCCACTTCTGGAAATTCTTTTTTTAGTATTATTGCTAAACCTACATCTTGCACTATAAAAGCATCTGGTAAACTAATTGTTTTGCTTTTAAATAAAGATATTACTTCTTCTATTTCTTCATCAAGCATTAATACATTTAAAGTCAAATAAAATTTTATATTATTTCTATGTAATTTTTGAAGTATCTCATTATATTCATTAAAACTAAAATTGACCAACCTATTTCTTGCATTCCAGTTCTGTAATCCTCCATAAACAGCATCAACCTTTTCATCTACAGCCATATTGATATGAGCTTTATTAGACGCTGGACATAATATCTCTTTCTTTTTCATATCACATCATTCCTTCTATATTAACTATATTTTTTCTTTCTATTTTTTTCTCGTCATTAATAGAAAGACATATATTATATAGTAACTCAATTGCTAATCTATGATCTGTTAAATCACTTTCTTGTTGTTGTCCTAATAAAAAGTCTAATATAAAGTCCTCTCTTGCTAGTTCGTTGTATCCGTCAAAATTTTCGACATCTATATCATCATACAAATCATTTAATTGTATTCTTTCAAATGGTATTCCACCAATAAGTTCTGAATTTCTAAATATGTAAATATCAAAATGCTCTAATCCCCCACATTCAAGTTCTGATTTAAAATCTTTTCTATCTTTTATCTCTTTTGATTGATAACTATGGACTTGTATGCTTAATAATGGTCCAACTTGTATTACTAATGATTCATGTCTTATTCTACCATTTCCTTTGTATGTGTTCTCTTTTGTTTGAATCCATGCTCTTCTAGAAAAGCCATTCTGTAGCATATTAATATTCGCTGTAGTTATCGTTCTTCCATCTTTGTTTTTAAACTGCATTAATGAATAAAAATCTTTTTCTCCATAGTTCTTGTATCTCTCTTTATCTATTTTATCCTTATAATATTCTGGTATATTTTGATTTTCAAATATTTTCAATAAATCATTTCTACTTATGCAAGTTAAGTCGTCTAATAAATCAAATTTACAGCTATGGATATCTACATTAGTAATTTTTTTATCATTCGAAATAAATTTATTTAATTTTATAAATTCTGCTAATAAATCAATAAAATGATATCCACTATGAAATAATTTTCCATATCCATATTTATATGGGTGATTTTCTATATCATAATCATGTGGCATCATCCACTTACCATCACAATGATAAATATTTATATAAGTAAGTGGTATGTTGTATTTTATTATAATATCTTTTACTATTTCTTTTATATAATTATATCCTCTATGAAATCTCCTTTGACACATAATTCTACATATAATTTTATTCTTTTTTTCTTCATAAAGTTTTTCCAATTCTTCATATTGATTTTTTATTTTTTTAATAGATTCTAATTTATGCATATCTTTAACTACAGTGATAGGTTTATCAGATAGTACATTTATATCGTTTTGAATAAAAAATTTTAAATACGCAAAATGTGCTTTTGGTTCTGTTGAGATAATAGCATGTGTTATTTTCAAAGTTTTTAATTTTTCCATTAATCTTGTTGAAATATTTCTGTCTAATACCTCATTATCCTTATATTTATCTGGTATTAGAAATAACTCCGTTTCTATCTTTTCCTTTTCTAAATACTCTCTTATATTGCTTTCTTCAGATTCTAAATCAACTATTAGCTTAGGTAAATTATTATTATTCTTTAGGACATTTATATATATCCTTTTCGAATGTGGTCCTAATCCAACCAAAACGATATTTTTAATCAATTTTAATATACCTCCTTCATACTTATTCCCTGCTAACAATATAAATCTGTCCAATCAATATATATTAAAAATATTATACCATATTTTGCCAAATTTGCAAGTAGTTAACATAATTTTTGTTTCTTCGTATTGCTTTTTATTTAGTTATCATTTTTGCAAATAAAAAATACCATTCTTTTTAAGAATGATATTTGTATTTTTCTATTCTAATTAGTTCGAACAGAAACGTCGTTGGCTGGGCTGGCTAGATTCGAACTAGCGCATGCCAGAGTCAAAGTCTTACCTTTCATCTAACTTTTAACATTTTTTGTTATTAAGTATTATCTCTTAAAGTGGCTATTTTTCAGTACTTTATCGTTGTAAATTTCAAAAATATTTTTATTCTAATACTTTCGCAAAATCAAATTTTCAAACGAAATTGTTTGACATTTGTTTGACATTTTTATAAACTATAACAATCTTTCTACTTGTTGCTATCGTTATTTTAATATTAAGCAATTCAAAAGTCAATAAGGAATTAACTATTTTACAATTAAAATCTCTTAAAATTGATTTTGAGGGCTAACTGAATAGGAAATATAACAAATTATAGGCTACTTATAGTTATACTACTATAAATAGTCTTTTTTTGTTTTCTAAAAAGAGAATATGCCTCAAACTCTATAAAAGTGATAGGTGTGATGAGCCGATGCTATAAAGTTTATCCGTATTTGTATAATAAGTCT
>CANQHU010000074.1 GCA_947623945.1 uncultured Clostridia bacterium
ACCTGAATAACTTCAATTACCAACTTACGCCTAGCATTATCCTTGAAGTTGTCAAATGACGCAAGCAAACGGGCAGGAAGTGTAGAATCGTATATACGGCTCATGATGGGCAATTGGTTTGCCCGAATCATATGCTCAGAAATCCGAATACACAGATAAACTGCGAGAAATGTCTGGATGGATATTATTCATATTGTATTCAAGGCAAGTGCATTCACGGCAGCATCGTGAAAAGCGTCATCGGCGCAATGGAAGCCTATTTTTGGAAGGCAATGGGAGTCTATAGGAACATTGATACAATCATCTGCTGTTCCGATTTTATGAAGAAGGAGCTTTCTGCGAATCCTCAATTGAAAGATAAATTGGAAACTCTACATAATTTTATTGATATAAATACTGGTAGCGTCACAAACCTTATTGATGGGGATTACGTTCTGTATTTCGGTCGATATTTGGAAGAAAAAGGAATTAAAACTCTTCTCAAAGTTGCTTGTATGTTGCCCGAGGTAAAGTTCGTTTTTGCGGGTAAGGGATCGCTTGAAGATGAAATTAGTAGTATAGACAATATAGAAAATGTTGGTTTCAAGAAAGGTGATGCGCTTGATACACTAATCAAAAATGCATTGTTCAGTGTATGTACTTCTGAATGGTATGAAAATTGCCCATTCTCAGTCATAGAAAGTATGGCGCTTGGCACACCTGTTTTGGGCGCGAATATAGGCGGCATACCGGAACTGATTCAGGAGGGCAAAACGGACGAGCTGTTTGAAAGCGGCAATGCGGAGGTATTGAAAACGAGCATCCTAAAGCTGTGGGGAAACAAGGCGCTGGCCGAACAATACAGCAGAAACTGTAGGAATGCCGGATTTTACAATCTGAAAGCATATGCGGAGAAGCTTATTCAAATATACGGCAAAGGATGAGCCAAATTTTTTTATAAGACTGAGTAAAAGTAAATACAGTCATGCAATCAAATTTTTCCCTATAAATGTGATGGCAAGCGAAATCAGAAAATTGATGGGTATTCGGTTTTTGCATCAATACCAGGGATAGGAGCGCTATAAAGCAATTATGGAAGTGCTTCACTTGCGACTTGAACAATACATTGAACATCAGGGAAGAGGACAGGTGAACAATGGAGAATGAAAATAGGCTTCGTAAAGTACAGCTTTTGGAGTTGGAAATAGCAAAGGAATTGAAACGTATTTGCGAAAAAAATAATATTAAGTATTTTATTGCTTGGGGTACTTTGCTTGGCGCAGTACGTCATGGCGGCTTCATACCGTGGGATGACGATATGGATTTCGGTATGCTTCGTGAAGATTATGAAAGGTTTATAAATGTATGCAAAAAAGAGCTTGACCCGAAATTTTTCCTGCAGACATGGGTTACAGATCCGGATTTCCCGTTTGCATATGCAAAGCTGAGACTAAAAGGTACACATTTTCTTGAAAAATTTTCTGAGGATTCCAGGATGAACAACGGCATCTTCATTGATATTTTTCCGATGGACAATGTACCCGACTCCATTTTTTGCAGCGGGATTAGGACTTTCAGATGCTTTGTGCTTGAACGTTTGATGTGGCTGAAAAAAGGACTGGGAAAAAACATTAAAGACAAGTCAGCTGTCGGGAAATTAAAATACAATTTTTTTGCATTTATATCGAAAATTGTGCCTTATAAACCACTTAAAAAGCATTATGAAAAAATACTGTGCAGAAGTAATACCAAAAAAACTGCAAATATATCAGTCTCTACGATAGATCATCTTTTTGGGAAAAACAGTATTAGTAGAAAATGGGCTGAGGAGCTTGAAGAGATTCCGTTTGAAACAACATTATTTCCGGCATTTAAGGAACGCAAAGAGTTTTTGATATTTGTTTATGGCGATTACCTAACTCTGCCTCCCCTAGAGGAACGTCAAGGCCATCTACCTGTTGATATCGACTTTGGACCATATAATAATATTGAATTGGGAGAATAGATATGAAAGTCCTAAATTTATTGACCGGTGGAGAAATCGGCGGGATAGAAGTTCTTTGCAAAGACATCGGGCTGTTGGCGCCGTATGAGAATATGTTCTGCTTTGTGACGTGTGAAGGCCCTATTTATAACCAGATGAAAGAACTTGGACTATCGGTTTATTCTATAGTCGGAGGTCGCAAGTTCTCAATTCGCAAATTAAAGAAACTGGCGGCTTTGGTCAAGAACTTCGATATAATTGCAGTACATCACGGAGACATCTATCTTAATCTTTATTATTATTTATTAAGCAAAATTTCTCACGGTAAAAAATTAGTTAGGGTTGTACATTCATGCTTTGAAGGAAAATCAGCAGATGGCAGTCTTGTAAAATATCTTTTGTCTAAGTTGCTGCTAAAAAAAGCAATAGGATGTAGCGACGCCTGTATCTTCGTTTCGAAGGCAGGATTAAACAGTCATTTGAAGGCATTTAAAAATCTATCTAAAAAGCAATACTATGTTGTTTATAACGGCGTTGGCGTTGATAAGCTCACAAAAGGTATTAATAATTATCCCAAGCGTGCCGAACCTATTCGCATCCTATACATAGGGCGATTAGCAAGTGTAAAAGGTATTTCACTGTTGTTGAACGCAGTGGCGACTGTCAAAAACAATTATAATGTGTGTTTGACAATTGTAGGGGACGGCCCGGAATGGGAGCCGTTACACAGGCAGACGGAAGCCATCGGCATTGAAGACGTCGTTAGCTTTGCCGGTCAGCAAGTAAACGTCATACCGTATCTTGAGAACGCAGATATTTTCGTATATCCGTCTGTTTGGGAAGAAGTTTTCGGGATCTCTATTGTTGAGGCAATGGCGTTCGGCTTAATATGTATTGCCAATCATGTAGGCGGAACACCTGAGATCATTCAGGACGGCGTAAACGGTTTCTTGACGGCGGACAAAAGCCCCGAAGGAATAGCAGATGCGATCAGTAAAGCTATAAATTTGAGCAAGGAAGAAGAGAGCTCAATACGTTTAGCCGCAAAGAAAACTGCCGAGAAATTTTCGATTACGAATACGGTTGATAATTTGAAAGAGACCTTAGAAGAGATTTGTGCCAACATTGATAAATGAGCAATATGGGCCAGCGAATATCAATGCAATTGCATAAAATGGCGGTAAGGTACTATTATGCATGCTTGTTGTATTCAAGAACTAAGGTTAATCAAATAGAGATAAAATGCGATTTTAGGGTCTGGTGAAATAATGCATTAAAAGGAGGACAGTCCTTTGAACGTTCGATTGGAAAAACGAGTCGATCCTATAGTTCAACTGGGAGTAATTCTATTGGCGTTAAAAACATCAATATCTAATTCTCAATTAATTTACTATACTGATTTTATTGATGGCTTGATAACAACGGCTGCGGTTATTATACTTGTTGCCGCAATGATACGAAACAGGTATTCGTTAAATCTATTACTGTTATTTGCGATAGGGGGATCGCTTACTTTATATAGCGTTACACGTAGCGGAAATTACGGATTACTTATAACAGTGATAACCTGTATGGCGGCTTATAGAGAAGATTTTGATTCTGTAATTAAATGCATATTTAAAACCGAACTCATTTTTTTCTTAGTTCATACAGGTTTCGCAGTATTACTTAGTCTGATGGGATTTATTGATATCAGTGGTGTAGCTGGTGCTTCAAGGGGAGTTAGATATAATTTCGGATTTGGGCATCCCAATACATTTTCAATTTTTTTTCTTAATTTAGTTATTATGTGGGTATGGCTATATTATTTTCAAAAAAAGAAAAAAGGTAAATATCTTTTTTATATGGCATCACTTACAATATTAGTTTATTTTTTTACAAAAACAAGAACAATGTTATTTAGTGCAATGATTTTTTATGGATTATTATGGATTGTAAGTAAGGAACATAAAAAACATAAATGGCTCACACTATGTGCCAGAGTCATCGTTCCAAGCTGTTGCTTTATTATGATAGCTGTAAGTGTAGTGTTTGCTGCCCAGCTGAAGATTTCGGATAAAAATACATTAATAATATTATTAGATCATCTTTTATCAAGTCGTGTACGCTTAGGAGCGTACGGATTTGCAAATTATGGGCTTACATTGTTTGGTCAGAACCTTACGGGACGTACAGTCATATGGGATCAGTATTGGGGATTATCCGCGCACACATTTGACGATGTATATACATACTGTGCCATGAATGTAGGAATCATATGGCTTGTTATAATAATTATTTTGTTTTATAAACTTGCAAAAAAATCTGATGATAAGGTAAATGTGTTTATTATACTTTGGGCATTGTATGCAGTTTCAGAGGTACATGTATTAAACGGCTACATGTTCTTTCCGATTCTAATGGTTATGATGGTGTTCTCTCCAAATAAAAAACTATTGACTCATAATGACGCATTATAAGGTTAGAGGATTAGGTGTATGAATTTGTTAATATATAATAATAGTGACGGTAATATCAAAATGAAAAATAAGAAAAAGTCGCCGTGATAACAATATCTAGTTTTGGCTTTGTGCCGTATATTAATTAACGACTACATACCTGTTGGTAAGGTTCTACAAAAAAGTATGGCTTATTATTATTTTCTCTAATATTGCAAAAGGGAGTTGTTCATATGAATAAAAAAGTAAATTATTTGAAAAAGATTTACTGGAAAATAAGTTCTATTATGGATCTAGCAGTATTAAAATTTTTTCAAAAACTTGGCCTTAAGCAAAAGGAAAATTATATAGTATTGGAAAGCGGAGGAGATTTCAGTGATAATATACGGGCATTTTATGATTACATGATTGAGAATCATATAAATGAATGCTATCGATTAATTTGGGTAGTTCATAATCCAAGAAAGTATCAAAAAGTAATACATGAAAAAAACGTTAGATTCATTTCGAGATTTCATAAAGGTGTTCATATTAAAGCGATGTATTATAATGCTGTGTCAAAATGGTTTATAGTTTCTCATTATAGTTGGCCTATCGTTTGGCAACCTAACCAAATTGTTATTAATACGATACATAGTGTTCATTCCATTAAAAAGTTGGTTCCAGTTGAAAGAAAGTGCTGCGATTATGTTTTGTGCTGCAGTGAATATACAGCAGATATATTAAAAGAGATTTTTCATGTAGATCAATATCATTGTTTAATTATTGGAATGCCAAGATTAGACATTTTATATAAGCATATTGATTGCGTACATAAGCTGTTTGGTGACATTGGTGATAATAAGATTATTATTTCCATGTCTACATTTAGACAAACAAAGTCATGGATTGACTCTGATAATTTAAATCCATATGGATTGAACGTTATTTCCGATAGTGATGAATTGGCTGAATTAAATAGTTTTTTGAAACTGCAGCATTGTTTTTTAATTATAAAAATTCATCATTTACAGGATATGAAGGTTATTCGTTCTGTTCAACTTGATCATGTACGATATATAACAGATGCAGATTTGTTAAAATGTGATGTACAAGTTAATCAGCTCTTGGAAAATGCAGATATATTGCTAACTGATTACTCTTCTGTTTTTTACGAGTACTTGTTATTGGATAGACCAATAGGCTTTATGGTAAGAGATATGAATGACTATTCAAGGGGATTTCTATCAGATGATCCATTATCTGAAATGCCTGGAGAAAAAATATTCTCTCTTAATCAGTTGAAGACATTTATTGCAAATTGCAATATGAACATTGACCCATATGTGAGCGAACGAAAACATATCAAGAAAAAGGTTTATAAGTATTCTGATTTTCATAATTGTGAGAGATTGTGGAATTTTATTGAAGGAGGAAATGTACAATGACTATAGGTTACACAACAGGGGTATATGATCTGTTTCATATCGGCCACCTCAATCTCTTTAAGAATGCCAAAGGACTTTGCGATAAACTCATCGTCGGCGTAACGGTTGATGAACTGGTTTCGTATAAGGGTAAAAAGGCAATGATTCCGTTTGAGGATCGCATTGAGATCGTGCGCAGCTGCAAATATGTCGATGCGGCTGTGCCTCAATACAATATGGACAAGCTCACCGCTTGTAAAAAACTCGGCGCATCAGTCCTTTTTGTCGGCGACGATTGGTATGGTACGGAGAAATGGCAGGAGTATGAGCGGCAGTTCGCGGAGGAAGGGATAAAAATTGTGTATTTTCCATATACGCAAGGAACGTCTTCTACGCAAATCAGAAAAGCGCTTGATTCTATAAGGGTACATAATTTGGAGGACGTGAAATGATGATAGATAAGACATATTGCTCAAGCTCTTATTTGATGTTTCGGACGATGGCAGATCCGAACAGGTGTTTTTCCGAAGAATACCCCACGAATCTATATAAACATCCTGCGCGGATAAGTCTGTATCCGGTTCATAGTGGTAAAGATCTTACTGAATATTTTAAAGAACGTATCTCAAATATATGCGTTCGCTCTAAGACAGCTCTTGCTTTAAGCGGAGGAATTGATTCTGCCGTTCTTGCGCACTTCATGCCTAAAGGCTCCATCGTTTACACTTTCAAATGCGTTGTTCCGGGCGTGAAAGTAACTGATGAAACGCCAACTGCTGCAAGATACGCCGAAATGAATGGACTTGACCACAGAATTATCGAAGTATATTGGGATGATTTTGAAAAATACGCTCCGGTTTTGATGAAACATAAAGGCGCACCAATTCATTCTATTGAAGTACAGATATACAAAGCGGCATTACAGGCATTATCAGACGGAATGGACACAATCATTTTTGGCGAATCAGCGGATTTGAATTATGGTGGTCTGAGTGACCTCATGTCACGAGATTGGACTTTTGGCGAGTTCGTTGACAGATATTCTTATGTAAAGCCGTATCAAGTTCTGAAAGAATTTGATTTAGTAACAGAACCCTACAAAAGATATGAAGATGATGGTAGAATAAATGTTCACGAATTCTGTCGCGGATTTTTCCTGTGTGAGGCAATGGGCTCATACACGAACGCTTGCCAGACTGCCGGAATCGGATTAAAAACACCTTATGCGGAAACGACTTTGGCAGAGCCTCTTGATTTGCATCGAATTCGAGCGGGAGAAAATAAGTATGTAGTTCGCGAGGCATTCAGCGCATTATACCCGGGATTTGTGATGCCTCCTAAAACGCCAATGCC
>CANQHU010000075.1 GCA_947623945.1 uncultured Clostridia bacterium
ATAGTAAGATATACAGATATAGTAACAGAATATGAAGAAAATACTAGACCATATAGTTATAAAGATATTTTTGAAGGGGAAGTTACATATGATTATGATAGTTTTTGGATAAATGATAGACAATTATATCAAATATCTGCATATGATGATGAATTTGAACCAGAAATAGAAGTAATAGGCAACATATATGATAATCCAGAATTATTGAAGGAGGAACTATGAACGAAGATAAAGAATTAGAAGAAGCAATTGAAAATTTAAAGAAACAATTAGAAAATACAAAAAAAGCAAGTGAATGTGGTCTTGCAACTAAAGGAGAATTTAAAGAAGATATACAAGCCATAGAAACAGTATTACAAGCATTACAAAATTCAATACCTAAAGACATAATAAGACAAAAAATCAATGAAAGACAATTTGAATTACAACAAGAATACAAAGATTTTAAAGATGATATAAGATTAAATACATTACAAGAATTATATTATTATAAGGAGGACTAGCTTATGGAATTAGAAGTAGCAATTGGAAAAGTTAATAAAATAAGATTAAACTTTTATGATAAACAATACAAGAAATCTTATACAGATGATGAATTAACAGATATATGTGATAGTTTATCTACAATATTGCAATATATAGAATATGATTCAATACCTAAAAAGAAAATAGAAGACGAAATAGAAATATTGAAAGCACAATGTGGAGGGAATATATTTCATATACAGCAGACATTAAATGCTGAAATTAGACTTTTACAAGAATTATTGGAGGATAAATAATATGAATCTAAAAGAAGCAACTAAAATATTAAAGAATTTAGTAATGTATTGCAGATTTAATGAAGAAAAGAACTATACTGATGAACAATTATTTAATGCTATAGAATATTTTGCATTTAATAAGTTTATACCTGTAGAGAAAATAGCAAATCTAAAAAGTAAATATAAAGAAAAATATGAAAAACATAAAGCAGTTGCAGACAAACTATTTGAAGAAGTTGGAACAAGACATTGTTTCGATAATGAATTAGCAATAAGAGATCTAGGATCAATAAGAGCTTGTGATAAATTACTGGAGGATAAATAATATACAAAAAGTTAAAGAGAAGTCAAAGAGAAGTTAAAGAGAAGTTAAAGAGATTTCAAAGAAAGTGAACAGTATTAAACAGAAGTGGACAGTTCATACTACTATTGAGGTGTAGTATGAACGAAAAAGAGATAATAGAAAAATGGACAAGTGGACTAAGTAAAGAGCAGTTAGCAAAAATATATAAAAGACAATACAATCAAAGCATCAGGATAATTAGATCAGAAGTAAGAAACAGACATAGTGGAAGATTTATAACAAGTTATGAAGCATTAAGGTATATTGAACAAACTATATACAGATATTTGAAAAGGAAGTGAGAATTATGAAATTAGAAAATAAAATAAGAAAACGAATTAAAACAATGTCAATGCTGCAAGGCGAAAACATAAAAGAAATTCAAATAACAAGAAAAGAGGCAGAACAATTAAAAAATATAAATATGATTGACAATGTAAAATTAATAGTAGTAGAAAAGTTAGGAGATATGACTAAAAAAGATTGTTTTGCATACAAAGGACATGAATGTTATGCTTTAAATGAATTATATTGCAAAAATAGAAAATGCAGATTCTACAGAAATGATATTACTATTAAAGAAATCGAAAGAAGTATAAAAAGATATGTAAAAGTTTAGGAGGTACATATGACTAAGCAAGAATTAATTGAATTATTAAAATCATACAAAGAAAACAAAGCTAAATTAAATATTAAATTAAAAGAATTAAAATTAGCAAGGATAAAATTAAAATCTTGTGAAGATATAGATACAAGTTTAACGACATCATATGGTATTAATCAAGATATACATAGTAAAAATAAAATTACCAATAAGGTACTTCAAAAAATAGAAAATAATGATAAAAGGAAACAAGAATTAAAACAAGAAATAGAAGATCTAGAAGAAATAGTAAAAAGTTTAAGAGATAAAGTAGAAGCGGTTGATGATAGATTAGAAGGATTAAAATATAAAGAGAAACAATTATTAATAGCATATCATATAGATGGAAGAAGTTATGAAGAAATAGGAAATCAATTATATTTTCAATTATTTAATCAAACAAGAAACTGGGAAACAATTAAAAAAATTATAGATAAAGCAACCAGTAAAATGATAAATTTATAAAAATACCTGTTTTTTACCTGTTTTTTCTATATTAATTACTATTTATATATAGTATAATAAGAATAGTAAAAAAGTCGCAACTGGAGAGAAGCCAGTTCACAGTCCGAGCGACAAGGTCCATTCTTTAGTATTTTTAAAAACTAGTTATAGATATTTTATAGCTAGTTTTTTAGCATAATTTGCAAAATTAACATAAAAGTAGTATAATTGTAATAGAACTGTAATAAAAATGTAAAAGAACTGTAACATAGAAACTTGACAATATTATAGAACTCTAGTATAATACTAATACAGAAAAAGAGATATATTTTTTGTATATTCTTCCATTTCTGTAGTTTAATAAGTTTGATGAAGTCATTCATTAATGGAACAAAAATACTAGAGAATGCAATCTCTAGTATTTTCATTTAATAAAAGACCACACATTTTAATGTGTGATCTCCGGAGTACGCATTAATCAAACATCTTTAAGATGTATGCAATAATGAATAATGCGACTAGTTTAAATAAGTTTGACATATTTACCTCCTTTCTCGAAAGTTGGATGAATATGTAATGGAACAAAGTTATTATACTATGAGTTAGAAAAATAATCAACTAAAAAAGACAAATCAAGACATTAAACTTTCACATATACAGTTTTAATAAAAGAGCTTATCAAATAAGATAGGCTCTTTTATTATGCAATTAACAAATGCTAGGTAATGTTAATATAAAGTCTATCTCCATATAGACATCTCCTTAAGATTATCTTTTGTTGCAATTAGAACTTTCCTAGCGAGTTCTAATATAAATATAAGATAGTATGTAGGATATATAAGGACGAAAGTAATACAATGCAAAACATAGTACGAAGTGGTGTAAGTCTGAAAGTCGAAAGGCAAACGACCTAGCGGTAAAAGCGAGAGGAGGTCGGTAAAGTGAAGTTCGAATCTCACTATATATCTTACATAGTGTCTTATAAGAATGGATAAAAGAGGAGGAAATATATGAATAAAATACTTTGTAAACATGAATATCATTTAATAGAAGGAAATATACCAGTACATTATCCTGATTATGAACCAATAAAGTATGGACAGACATTTAAATGTAGCAAATGTGGAAAAGAGAAAAAGATATTAGCAAAATGTAAATATGGTTATCAAAAAGCATTAAATAAAATAATAAAAGATTATGAAAAAGCAAAAGTAATAAATACAAATGATGTGTCAGATGGTTGTCATACATTCGGAGAGTTATATGACCATAGAGCAAAATTATTTAGTGTAATATGTAATCAAAATAAAAAGATAGCTTGGAAAAGTAAATTACATAGTGATGGAACAATACCTTTTAATGATAAAAATTGGTTTATAGTAGGAATAAATACAAAAAAAGGACAAGCAACATATCATTATGAAATGAAGTATTGGGATTTATTTAAAGTAAAAGAATTAGATATTGCTCCTACTTATGATGGGCATACACCAGAACAAGCAATAGAACGAATATTAAGCATTGCAGAGGAGGAAGTATAGGTGTGCGAATATTGCAAAAATAAAGAATACACAATTAGAATTAGTGTAGATAAATGGATTGAAAAAGACAAGAAATTTATACCAGAAAACAACTTTGAAGTAAATTATTGCCCAATGTGTGGGAGAAAGTTAGGTGAATAGAATGGAAGAAATGAGTTTAGAAGAAGTAATAAAAGAATTAGAACGACATAAAACAAATGAAACAGACCATTATAAAGATTGTGGCAGGTGTAGCAGAGCGTTAGAGGTGGCAATAAAGTGCCTTAAAAAAGAAAACAATAAATCTTTTGAGGAAAGAAATGAAGAAATGGTAGAAGGGTATTTAATATCAAAAGATATGCACGAACTAATAAAAGAAATTAAAGAAAAAGCAAAAATACTAATAGATAAATACAATGCAGAATATGTAGATTTATATATAGATGATAAAAAAGATGTATATGTAGAAGTAAGAATGTAGGAGAAAATAAGAAATTAAGGATTAATGTTATAGGCAAAATTATAAAAAGAAAGGGATAAAGCCTATGAAAACAAATGAAAGTATGTTTGATGTATTTATAAAAGAAATATGTTCTAATTGTAAGAAAAATAAAACTTGTCAAGAAGTACTAAGAATAAGATTAGATAACACGATTAAATGTTATGAGTATGAGAGGATTGATAAGTGAAAAAATGGACTAAACAAACTGCAGAAGAATACATAAAAAAAGCAAAAGAAAAAGGATTAACATACTGGAGTGCTAAAGATTATTTAAAGCATCACAAAACTATGAGTTCAATCATATAAGAAGGTGGTATAAATGAAAAAAAGAGGAAGACCAAAAAAATACACAGAAGTAGAAATAATGCAAGAAAAGATAGATAAATATTTTAAAGAATGTGAAAAAAACCATGATCCATATACAATAACAGGGTTGTGTATAGCACTAGATATATGCAGAGATACATTAGCAGAATATATAAAAAACAAAGAATTTTCCGACACTATAAAAAAAGCAAAACTAAAAGTAGAGAATTATTTAGAAAGACATTTGATAACAGACAGTTCTACAACAGGAATAATATTTAATTTAAAAAATAATTTTGGTTGGTCTGATAAACAACAAATAGAGCATAGCGGGAATATTAATAATCCATTTTCAGGACTGTCAACAGAAGAATTAAGGCAGTTGATCAAAGATGATTGTAAATAATATAAAAAAAGAAATAAAGAAACAAGCACGTTTAGAATTAGCTAGACGTGATTTTTTTGAATATTGCAAATTAACTGCATCTGATTTTTATAAAGACGATAGAATCTATTTAAAGAGCATATGTAAAGAGTTGCAAGATTTTTACTTTAGCCAGGAAAAGATATTAGTAATAAATATGCCACCTAGACATGGAAAATCAAGAACAGCAGGTAAATTTACTGAATGGGTATTAGGAAACAATAATAAAGAAAAAGTTATGACAGGTTCGTATAACGAAACTTTATCTGGAACATTTGCTAAATCTGTAAGAGATACTATTGCATCAGAAAAAACAGAAGGAGTTATAGTTTATAATGATATATTTCCTAACACCAAAATAAAGTATGGAGAAGCAAGTATTAACAAATGGGCTTTAGAAGGAAGTGGAGAAGCAAATTATTTAGCAACATCTCCTACAGGAACTGCCACAGGCTTTGGATGTACGTTAATGATAATAGACGACTTAATAAAGAATGAAAAAGAAGCATACAATGAGAAAATTCTACAAAAACAAATAAGTTGGTTTAATAATACTATGCTTTCAAGAACTGAAAGTAATTTTAAATTAATAATTATTATGACAAGATGGGCAAGTAATGATTTAGCAGGTTATATATTAGGAAATTACAGTAATGTAAGACATATTAATTACAAAGCAATTCAAGAAGATGGTTCTATGCTTTGTGAAGAAATACTTAATAAAGATGATTTTGATTTTAAAACCAAAAACATGAATAAAGACATAGTGTATGCTAATTATCAACAAGATCCAATAGATGTAAAAAATAGATTGTATAGTAAATTTAAAACTTATGAAAAATTACCTCCAGCTCATTATATTATGAATTATACTGATACCGCAGATGAAGGTAATGACTTTTTATGCTCAATAGATTATCAAATGTATAATAAGGAATATTACATTTTAGACATTATATATACGCAAGAAGCAATGGAAATAACAGAACCTGCAGTAGCAAAAATGATGACTAATGACCATGTAGGGTATTCAAATATTGAAAGTAACAATGGAGGAAGAGGATTTGCAAGGAATGTAATTAAAGAGCTGAAAGAATTAAAAAATACTCATACAAAAGTACATTGGTTTCATCAAAGTGAAAATAAAAAAGCAAGGATTTTAAGTAATTCAACAGCAGTAATGAACAATATATATTTCCCTGTTAATTGGGAAGACAAATGGTCAGAATTTGCAACGCATATAAAACATTATTTAAGAGATGGAGAAAATGAACATGATGACGCTGAAGATACTTTAACAGGAGTATATGAAAATCCAAAACCAAGTACAATAAGTTTTGGTTATAACAAAATAATGTAGGAGGAAAAAAATGATACAATGGAATAAAGAAACATTAGAAAATCCAAATAGTATAGCACAAATATTAACATTAGCAGATAAAGAGTGGGAAAGTAGAAAACAATTATATGAAAGAATACGAAGAAAAACATCAAATTCTGACATAGTTAGTAAAGATGATAATAATATAAAAGTTGCATTTGAAAATTATATTAATTCAGTAACTACAGGTTACTTTGCAGGTAAACCACCGGTATATGATGTAGAAAAAATATCAGATCCAACTAAAATAAAAATAATAAAAAAATTGCTAAATAAAGTATTCAATTTAGATAGTAAGCAAGACGAAGAATTAAAAGTTTTAATTGATTACATTAGCAAATATAATAAAGATGCAACAGAATTTTTTAATCTAGCATTTGAATATTTTGGAATGAGAGCATGTTATGAAGTTCTATATGAAAATAAAAAAAACGAGATAGTATATGCTAAACAGAGTGCATTAAATACAATAGGAATATTTGATTATTCTACACCAGTAAATCAAATAGGACAATTAAGAAAATGGACAGAAAAAGA
>CANQHU010000076.1 GCA_947623945.1 uncultured Clostridia bacterium
TTACCAGAAGGAGTATGGGCAGAATTAAGGAATTTATCAAATACAAGAGCAGAATTAGTAAGAAAACAAAATGCAGTAAAATGTAGATTAATAGCAACAATAGATGAATATTTTCCAGAATATACAAAAGTATTTAAAAACATATTAAGTAGAACATCAAAAGAAATACTAAAAAAATGAAGACATAAAAAGCTTAGGAGAAGAAGAATTAGAAAAGCAGTTAAAAGAAACAGGATTTTATGAAAATCTAATCAGTATACAAGGAATTGGAATAGTAAGTGCAGCAATGTTCATAGGAGAAGTTGGAGACATAAATAGATTTGATAGTTATGAACAAATAAGAAGATATGCAGGATTAAACCTAGTAGAAAATAGTTCAGGGAAACATCAAGGAAAAACAACAATATCAAAAAGAGGAAGAAGCTTGTTAAGAAGTATATTGTATAGAATGGCATTTACAATGGTAAACAAAAACAAAGAAATAAAAGAGCTATATAAATATCTAACAACAAGGAAAGAAAATAGGTTAAAGAAGAAACAAGCTATAATAGCAGTAATAGGAAAAATATTACAAATAATATATGCGTTAGTTACAAAAAATGAAGAATACAAGGCTACAAGGGTATTTACACAAAATAGATTAGAGCAACTAAAAGTAGCATAAATATAATTAATTTAGCTAGATAAAAGTGGCATGAGGGAGATTTCCTCCATAAGGCCTTAAATGAGCCAGTATTTTAGCAGTAATGCCATGTCACTTTATCTTTATACATTGAACGAAGGATGGTAAGGACTATTAATAAAAATAGATCCAGTGTGAATTAAGAGGGTTAATGGTAAAGAAAGATTCTAGGTAAATTTACAATAAAATAATAGAAAAAATGTACACTTTTTAGTGTGTTTATTAAAGATGTTATTAATTTAATTAATAAAAAATAAAAAACAAAGAAAAATGAAGATATCGAGAGATAATCTATTCATTTATAGTAAGAGGAGGAAATAAAATGATAACAACATTACACATAAAAAACATAGGAATAATAGAAGACATAACAATAGACTTTAACCAAGGTCTAAACGTATTAACAGGAGAAACAGGAGCAGGAAAAACACTAATAATAGATTCTCTTCAAATAATATCAGGAGGAAGATTTTCAAAAGATATGATTCGTAAAGGAGAAGATTATTCTTTTGTAGAGTTATGTATGTACGAGCCTAAAGAAGAAGCATCAATAGATGGAAATATCATAGTATCAAGAGAAATAAACTTAAATGGAAAAAATATGTGTAAAATAAACGGAAGAATGGTAACAGTAAACGAACTAAAAGAATTTATGAGCAAATTTATAGAAATCCATGGGCAAAACGACAATCAAAACCTATTAGAAACTAAAATGCACTTAAACTATTTAGACAATTTTACAGGAGAAAAAATTTTAGATAAAAAGCAAGAATATTCCAAGTTATTCGAAAAATATTGCAGTATAAAACAAGAACTAAAAAACAATTATGGAGATGAAAAAGAAAGACAAAGAAAGTTGGATTTATTGCAATACCAAGTAAATGAAATAGAACAAGCCAATTTAAAAATTGGAGAAGAAGAAGACTTAGAAGAAAAAAGAAAAATAATTCTAAACTCAGAAAAAATAGCAAAAAATTTAAAAGAAGCAGATATTTTAATATCTGAAAATGGAGTAGATAGCATCAGCATGGCAATTAGAGCTTTAGAAAATATTGAAACAATTGATTCAAAATACGAAAAAATATCAAATGATCTAAAAAGTATTTATTACGAATTACAAGAACTAGCAAGAGATGTAAATAACTGTAAAGAAAATATGGACTTTGATGAAGAAGAAAGAAACTTCATAGAAGAAAGATTAGACTTAATCTATTCCTTAAAAAGAAAATATGGAAATACAGTAGAAGAAATTTTAAAATATAATGATGAAACAAAAGAAGAAATCGAACGAATTTCAAACTTAGAAGAATATAATTCAAAATTAATAAAAGAGCAAAAAGACTTAGAAGACAAAATGAAAATTTTAGCAGAACAAATGCATAAAATAAGAAGTCAAAATGCTATTATTTTAAGCGAGAAAATAAATCAAGAATTAGAAGATTTAGAAATGAAAAATGCAAAAATAAATGTAAAAATTCAATATATAGAAAACGAATTTTTAAAAACGGGAAAAGATGATGTAAAATTCTTTATTACAACAAATAAGGGCGAGGAAGAAAAAGAATTATCTAAAATAGCATCAGGTGGAGAAATGTCAAGAACTATGCTTGCAATTAAAAAAGTACTTGCAGATACAGACAAAATGCCAGTTATGGTATTTGATGAAATCGATACAGGTATTAGTGGAAAGGCAGCAAATTCAGTTGCAAATAAACTAAAAACCATAGCAAAAAGTCATCAAGTTATGTGTATATCACATTTACCTAATATAGCAGCAATGGCAGATTTTAACTATTTTATTAGTAAAGAAGTTAATCAAAATAGAACAAAAACACAAATAAAACTATTACAAGAAAATGAAGTAATTGAAGAAATTGCAAGAATTTCTTCTGGAGAAATCAATGAAATAAGCATTAAATACGCAAATGAATTAAGAAGCAAAAAAGCATCATAAAAATGATGTATCTTTCCTTTTTGTATTGCACAAATAAATTTATACTGCATAAATCAAGAAAAAATGGATAAAATAGGAAAAGGAAGGAGAGAAAACATGAGAGATTTTTTAGAAATTGAAAAAGTAAAGGCTTTAGAAATATTAGATTCAAGAGGAAATCCAACTATTCGGAGTAGAAGTAATAACACAAGGTGGATTTAGAGGCGTAGCATCTGTACCATCAGGTGCCTCAACAGGTAGTTTTGAAGCAGTTGAATTACGAGATGGAGATAAAACTAGATATTTCGGAAAAGGAGTACAAAAAGCAGTAGAAAATGTAAATAAAAAAATAGCAAAGCAAATAGTAGGAATGAACGTATATAATCAAAGAAAAATAGATGATAGTTTAATTAAATTAGATGATACACCAAACAAATCAAATTTAGGAGCAAATAGCATACTTCGGAGTTTCACTAGCTGTTGCAAAAGCAGCATCAGAATCTTTAAATATGGAACTATATGAGTATATTGGTGGGCTTCAAGGAATAGAATTACCAGTTCCAATGATGAATATTTTAAATGGAGGAAAACATTCAGAAAATAATATAAGTGTTCAAGAATTTATGATTATGCCAATTGGAAAAATAACATTTGCAGAAAGGCTAAAAAGAGGAGTAGAAATATATCATACATTAAAAAAAGTATTAAAAGAAAAAGGCTATATTGTAGGAGTAGGAGATGAAGGCGGTTTTGCACCAAATTTGGAGAGTGAGGAACAGGCTTTAGATTTAATATTAGAGGCAATAAAAAAAGCAGGATATGAACCGGGGAAAGATATAGTATTGGCTTTAGATATAGCAAGTACTGAAATGTATGAAGAAGCACAAAAAATAGGAAAAGATGGATATTATTTTTGGAAAACAGATAAATTTAAAACAAAACAAGAGATGATCCAATATGTAATAGATTTGTGTGAAAAATATCCAATTGCATCAGTAGAAGATGGGTTAGCAGAAGAAGATTGGGAATCTTGGATAGAGTTGACAAATAAAATAGGAAATAAAATACAACTTGTAGGAGATGATTTATTTGTTACAAACCCAAAGCGTTTGTTAAATGGAATTGAAAAAAATGTAGCAAATGCAATTTTAATAAAACCAAATCAAATTGGAACATTAACAGAAACATTAGATACAATCTATTTAGCAAAAAAACATGGATATAGAACTATAATTTCGCATCGTTCTGGCGAAACGGATGATACAACAATTAGTGATATTGCAGTAGCTATCAATGGAGGACAGATAAAAACAGGAGCACCTTGTAGAATTGATAGAGTGGCTAAGTATAATAGGTTATTAAAAATTGAATCAGAATTACGGAGAATAAATAGAAAAAAGTCAAAAAATCAAAAAAACACTTGAAAAAAATAAAATCAAGTGGTACAATAATTATAGATTAAAAAAAAACCGCGTTTGGTAATTTTTTTAATCTTTTTTTAATTTAAAAATTATAAAAGGAGAAATTTTTCTATGAATACAAAATATATTTTTGTTACTGGTGGAGTTGTATCAGGGTTAGGAAAAGGAATTACTGCTGCATCTCTTGGAAGATTATTAAAAAATAGAGGATATAAAGTTACAATCCAAAAATTTGACCCTTATATAAATGTAGACCCAGGAACCATGAATCCATACGAACATGGAGAAGTTTTTGTAACAGATGATGGAGCAGAAACAGACTTAGATTTAGGACATTATGAAAGATTTATCAACGAAAATCTAACCAAAAACTCAAGTGTCACAATGGGAAAAATATATCAAAATGTAATTGAAAAAGAAAGACGAGGGGATTATTTAGGAAAAACAGTTCAAGTAATACCTCATATTACTAATGAAATTAAAGAAAAAATATATGGATTTGAAGACACTGACACAGACATAGTTATAACAGAAATAGGTGGAACAGTAGGAGACATAGAAGGATTATCTATTATAGAAGCAATTAGGCAAGTAGGATTAGAAAAAAATCCAGAAGATGTTCTTTACATACATGTAACATTGCTTCCTTATATTTTTGGTTCAAATGAAATAAAATCTAAACCAACACAACACTCTGTAAAAGAATTGCAAAGTTTAGGAATAAAGCCAAACATATTAGTTTGTAGAACTGAATCTGATATACCAGATAGCATAAGAGATAAATTATCTTTATTTTGCAATGTAAGAAAAACAAGTGTAATTCAAAACAAAACAGCAGACAATTTATATGCTGTGCCATTAATGCTAGAAGAAGAAGGATTAGCAAGAGAAGTTTGTAATCACTTAAAATTAGAAAACTATATTCCAGATAATTCAAAATGGGAAGCAATGGTAGAAAATATTAGAAACATTGATGAAAATAAAATAGTAAACATTGCAATCGTTGGAAAATATGTAAGACTAGAAGATTCTTATATTTCAGTTATAGAAAGTTTATATCACGCAGGATTTGCAAACCACGTAAAAGTAAAAGCTCATTTAATAGATTCAGAGTCAATTACAAAAGAAAATGTTGCCGAAAAATTAAAAGGAATTGATGGAGTAATTGTTCCAGGAGGATTTGGAAGTAGAGGAATTGAAGGAAAAATAGAAACAATAAAATATGTAAGAGAAAACAAAATACCATTTTTAGGAATTTGTTTAGGAATGCAAATGGCAGTAGTAGAATTCGCAAGGAATGTATTAGGATTAAAAGACGCAAATTCAGCAGAATTGGATGAAAAAACAACTAATCCAGTAATACATATTATGGAGAATCAAAAGTCAATTAAGAAAAAAGGCGGAACAATGCGATTAGGTGCATATCCTTGTATCATAAAAAAAGGAACAAAAGCATATGAATTATATGGACAAGAAGAAATTTCAGAAAGACACAGACATCGTTATGAGTATAATAATGATTATAGAGAAAGGCTAGAAAAAGCAGGATTAAAAATATCAGGAACATCACCAGATGGGTTATTAGTAGAAATGGTGGAATTAGAAAATCATCCTTATTTCGTAGCAGGACAATTCCATCCAGAATTAAAATCAAGACCAAATAAACCATCACCATTATTTGTAGGATTAGTTAAAGCATGTTTATAAAGGAGAAAAAAGTGAAAAGACCTCAATTTATTATATTTACTGATAAAGATTATACAATTAACTTAGAAGATAAGAAATTGAATCAAATTTTTCATTTAGTAGCCACAATTGGTGGTATGGTTATCCCTGTTACAGGAAGAACGGTAGGAGATATAGAAGAAAACATTAAAGAAAAGAAAATACGAATGCCAGAAATTCTTGTAGGAGATAATGGTGCAAATATTTATTCTGCAATAAGTGCACTTTTTTAATAAAAAGAAAATTAGAACATGAAAAAGTAATGCAGATAGTTTATGAATTTTTGAAAAATGGTGGGAATGTAGATTATATTAGGTATACAAATGGGGAAAAAATATTTGCAACAAATCAAGAAGATGTACAAAATTATTATAGAAATAGTCATAGAGTAGAATTTTGTAGTGACATTTATGAAGAAATGCAAAAAGCAGAAGATATAACTAAATTAACATTAGCAGGTAAAAAAGATCAAATGAAACAAAGTGCAGAATTTGTTCAAAGTTTAGACTTTTGGACTGACATGGATAAAACAGGATTTCCAAGGAAAGACTGTAACAATTATCGTTTGGATATTTCTCAAAAAAATATCAACAAAGGAGAAGCGGTAAAAGCTCTAGTAAGTATGCTAAAACCTATATATGGTTATTTATGTGTTGGTAATGGTAGAAACGATATTTCGATGTTCAAAACAGCTATTGATGATGGAATGATAGCAGCAATTATGAGTAATTCTGCTTCTGAATTGCTAGAAGAAATGGAACAATATGCTAAAAATAGAAAGGGAAAAGTAAAAAAAGTTCCAACTGATAAAAATTTGGCAAATAAATATATTTTGAAAATGGCAAAGGAATTTCAAAGCTGTGAAAAAACAGCACAAAGAGAATTTTATGATAGAACAAGACTTCCATATGTAGAGAGAGTAAAAATAGGAATTGATACTTCAAGAAAAGGAAATAATTATTCTGTATCAAGAAGAAAAAATCAAGAACGCTAAAAAACGTCAAAAAAAATTTATAAAAAAAAAAGTTTCCCCATTTTTTTAGGCATCAATTATTAAAACAGCTGAAATTACTGAATTCGGGTAGTATACAC
>CANQHU010000077.1 GCA_947623945.1 uncultured Clostridia bacterium
TAATAATGATGTCCTAAAATATACGTTAAAATTAAAATTTTAGGACATCTTATTTTTTTATGGCTGACTAGTAACTTCTATTTGTTCTTTATTTTATATATTATATAAACATATTTTAAAAAAGGTTCTTTGTTTACTCCCAAAAGAACCTTTTTTTATTTATTCAAAATCTTCTAATAATTGATTTAAACTTTGTTTTCCATTTACCTCTATTCCCTTCTCCATATTCATTCTGTCTGTTTCTGGTAAATATTCTGTACTAATTTCTGTATTTTCTATTTTTTCTAAATTTCCATTTTCTAAAACTTTATAAATAGAAACTACCCCATTTTCACTTTTTACTAAATAATGTTCTCCACATGATCCTTCTGATTGTTTATATAAGACTATTTCATTACTTGAAAAACTTTGAATCATATAGTCTGGATATTTTTTTTGTATTTCTTCTTTAGTTAAATTAACTAAATCTTCTGGTAAATTAGAATACTGCCTTGTTATATGTTGACAATCTTTAAAATATGTTTTTATTTCAAGTGAACAATTTGGGGATGTCTTTTCTTCTTCAGAATTAGTTACCTCTGTTTTTTGTGTCATCATTTCATATTCATCTGTACAATCATCTAAGATTTCTTCTTCTGCAATTTCAGTCTTTTCCTGTTGTGCAGTTTCTTTTTTATTTGGTGCAAAAATAGCAAATGCTGTAAGCATAGCACTTATAATTACTATTATTGCTATTATTGTTATTATTACTCTGTTCATAAATTTAACTCTCCTTTGATACTCTTTTTTTGTAGTATTTACGTTTTTTGTTAAATTTATACAAATTATATTTGATTTTTTGTTTTGATATTGCCTTTATTATCTACTTTGATGCTTATCTCTCCATCTTCATCAGTTCTAAAAATTTTAGAGCCGAATTTTTTTAACCTTTTTATTGTATCCTCATTTGGATGCCCAAAGTTGTTATTTTTACCTACCCCTATTAAAGCAATTTTTGGATTAACTAAGTTTAAAAACTCTTGAGTTGAGGAAGTTTTAGATCCATGATGAGCGACCTTTAAAATAATGGACTTTAAACTGTTTGTATTTTTATATTTAGCTACCAAAAGTTTTTCTGCTTCTTCTTCAATGTCACCTGTAAAAAGCATACTGAAATTTTTATAACATAATTTACAAACTAATGCATTATTGTTAATAGAATTTTCTGAAACAGCTTGCGATGAACTTGGCCACAATACATCAAAATATAAATTTTTTTCAATATTTATTTTGTTTCCTGCTTCTAAGACATTTACCTTTATCTTTTTTTCCTTTATAATATTTAAAAATTTTTGATAATTTTCCGAATCTTGATATTGCTTTCCTATTATTATATTTCTTACACGTAGTTCTTCTAAGATTGAAATAATTCCTCCTGCATGGTCTTGATCAAAATGACTAATTATTACATAATCTAAATAATTATACCCCCTATCTAACAAGTAAGGTATTAATGTCTTTTTACCTACATCAAAATCATTTTGCAAACTTCCTCCTCCATCTATCAATATTGTTTTATTTTGAGGAGTAATAATAAATGTGCAATCTCCTTGCCCTACATCTACAAAATAAATTTTTAGGTCTTTTGGATAAAGTTGAAAACAAATTATTACAATTACAAAAAAGATTAAAAATGATAAATACTTTTTCTTTTTTTGATTAAATTTGTATCGAAACAGCGCAATCAAATTTTTTACTCTTTTCTTAGTTGCTGTTAAATAATTTGAATGGTAAATTTCATATATATATTTTATTATAATTATACATATAAAATATATAATGATGTTACAAATGCTTGGTGTTGTAAGATAAAATTTTGAAAAAGGTAGTTTGCCTATTTTAGAAATAAAATTTAAAATTTCAAGTCCAAGCCCTATTGGAAATTTCAATATTTTGGATACCGGAAGATAAATTAATGATAGAATTATAAATATAAATGATAAAATTACAATTGGTCCAATAATTATACCAACACATAAATTTGATATTAAAAAATAAGTTCCTATTGTGTTAAAATGGTATAACATTATTGGAAATATCATGATTTGAGCAGAAATTGTAACTGCTAATATTTCTTTTTTGAATTTTATTTTCTCTAAAATTGTTAAAACTGTTTTATGAAATAAAATTATTCCGATTGTTCCCAAATAAGAAAGTTGTAATCCGATATCTAAAATTAAAAAAGGATTATAAATTAAAATAAGTAGTAATGAAATTGCAATAGTATTCCAAATATCATTTTTTCTGTAAAACATACTTGATGATATTAACAAAATTCCCATTATTGTAGCTCTAAATATAGATGCAGAAAATCCTGTAATAAAAAAATAAATAATTAAAACACAAATTGTTGTTATTTTAGTTTTTCTTTTTCCAAGCAATTTTTTAAATACTAATTGTATTCCAAGAATTATATACCCTATATGCATCCCAGATATTGCTAAAATATGTGAAATGTTAGCTGTTTGATAATCTTCTTTTATTTCCTCGTCAATTTCTTGCTTGTCACCTAATAATAATCCTTTTAAAATCGCAGAGTTTTCTTTGCTAAAAACTTTATCTATATTTTCTTTTATATTCACGTTTATTTTATTTGCAAATTGTAATATAAAGTTTTCTTGGTTTTTTGCTTCTATTTGTATTGTATTTACTTTTATTCTTCCTAGAATTTTTAAAGTTTTAAAATATTTGCTTTCATCATATCCTCCATAATTTCTTTGAGTTGATGGTTTTGTATATATTCCTTTTATTTTTACTTTATCTCCATATTCTAAGTCTTTTTCATTTTTTTCTATTTGAATATACATATTAAAATTTCTATTTTCTAATAGTTTTATTTTATATAAGTTAAAATATGTTTTTTCTATTTTTTGACTAATTACTATTCCCGTTGTTTCTACGTTTTCTTCATCTTTATATATTTTTTCATATTGATTTTTTTGAGTAGATATTATGATATTTGATATAATGGAAAAGATAATTAGAATTAAAATTGCTTTTTTATTAATTATTAGTTTTAAATATTTTGAATAACGACTAATTGATAGTAATTTAAATCTTTTTTGATTGTTTTTTAAAAAAATTTTATAAATAAAATACATTGCAATTGATAGAATATAAAAAAGAACTATACTAGTTTTTAAGTATAGTCCCCATAATATACCTATTATATATCCTATTACTGCAATTAAAATTGGTCTTTCCTTCAAATTGAACTTTTTTCCTCCTTTTTAATTGCTTTTTTATAAAACTCTTCTTGCTCCAGCATAGTTACTGCTGTAGTAACCTGATGATAATGAACTAATTATTACTCCTGTTCTAGAGTTTGAAGCATGTATGAAGTTTCCTCCACCAATGTAAATTCCAACATGACTTATTCCTTTATAGAAAAAGACTAAGTCACCTGGTTGTAAATTATTTTTTGCTACTGCTACACCATTTTTGAATTGTGCTTGTGATGTTCTACTTAAACTGATTCCATGTAGCTTATATACATATGAAGTAAATCCTGAACAGTCAAATCCACTTGGTGTTGTTCCTCCATATACATATTTACATCCAAGATATTTTTTTGCTGTTTCTACAACTGTTGCTCCTTTTTCTGGTGCTACTGGTGTTGCTGGTGCAGTACTTGTAGTTGTTTGTGCTTTTGACGTGTCTCCTCCTGCTGATGTATTAGTTGTTGATTGTGTTGTTGTTTGATTATTTGATTGTCTTGCTGTTTGACTTCTTGATGTTGCTTGTTTTTCAGTTGTTAGTAAAGAAGATAAAATGTAACCTTCTGTGTCATTTACTTTTACTTTGCTCCATCCATTGCTTAGTTCTTCTGTTACATTAACTGATGTATTTATAGTTAATGTTGTTACAACTTCTGATGCAGTAGTTGCTTCTTTTCTTACATTTACACTTGCATTTTTTATATATAAAGTTTTATTTACTGCTTGTGTTTGAACACTTGGAGTGCTTGTTGGCTCTTCAGGTGTTGTTTCTTGTGTTGGTTTAGATTCTGTAGTTTTATTTTCTGATAATTTTTCTTTTCTAATCCAACCTTTTGTTGCTCCTGTTTCGATACATACCCAATCATTTAGTTCTTCTATTATAGTAACTTCTTCATCTTTTTTTACTTCTATAATGTCAGTTGCATTGATTAATGGTACGATTTTTAATTTTATATTTTCTGTTACATATCTTTTGTTTGGATCTAGATTAGTTGTTTCTGTTGGTTTTGTTTCTTCTTGTTTTGGTTCTTCTTGACTTACTGGATTTTCAGTTGTTTGATTTTCTGAAACATTTTGGTTTTGTGTTTGGTTTGCTTCTTCTTTTACATCTAATAAGTCTTCTCTTATATATCCTGTTATGCCATTTGCTTTTACCTTGTACCAGTTTTCTACTTTTTCTATTATTTCTACTTCTTTATCCATAGAAAGTTGTTCTAGTATTTTTGATTCTTCATCTGTTGTTTCCCTAAGGTTTGCTGTTTCGACAGTTATTTTTCCTGTATTTACAGCAAAACTCATATTTATAAAAAACAAACTGATTAAACTTACGGCTGCTAGGATTACTATGCTTTTTATATTCATTTTACTTTTCATTTTTTTGCTCCTTTTGATAATATATTATATTCTTTGACCAACATATTTATTATACAATTATTTGAAAAATTTGTCAAGTTTTTCATTTTTTGGGATTGTTTCAATTTTTACGGATTTCATGGTTTGCAAATATTTTACACTTTTTTGCATTTTAGATCAAAATACCTTTTGGTGGTATACTACCTAATCCCCAAAAGGTATTTTTACAAAATTTTATTTTATATAAAGCACGACGCGGAACCCAACGTGTACGTTACAGCTAGCAAGTGCATCGCTACCGTTTGCACGTACAACTGGGCTGTCTGTACCATTGTCACGGAAGCTACCGGCCACGAGCAACAACAAACATTGTTTCGTTATTTATACTGTGTCCTGTTGTCCATTCCCACATGTTTCCTGCCATATCATATATATTATAATTCTTGAAGTCTTCGCTTGCCCCTGTTGGAAGTTCTATTATATTTACTTGATCTTCTGTTTCATCTTTTTTCGTATTTCCTTTTACATTTACAGCACCTTTGCTATAGGTTGAACTTGTAAATAATCCCCATGGTAAAGATCTATATCCATGATTTGCCCATAATCCTTCGACAGTTTTTTCAAACACACTTTCATTATCTATATAATTTCCCCACGTACTTGAGTTTGTTATATTTTTTCCTGTTTTATTTGCATTAACACCATATATATTTTCGCATATATGATTCCATGCTTGCAAATCTACTAAATAACTTACTACACTTGTTTCTTCTGAGCTTGCTTTATACATGTTTTCTGCTACTATTTTTGAGTTGGCCTGTGTTATGAAGTTCCATGCTTGTACTCCCTTTTTACTTACTGGTGCTAAACTTTGTACTGATTCTAATCCTGCTTTAGTGGTTGTTCCTCTTATTCCTCCATCTTTTTTGTATTCTAAGTTTTCACTATCTGGTGCTGTATAAATTTTTTCCGCGGCTTCTGGTATTCCTGCTTCATATCTTCCTATATAGAATCCTCCATATTTTTTTATGCTTTCTTCTGCTACTTGTGTTTGCTTGTTTTCCCAGTTTGATGTTATTTGGCTTATTATTTCTTCTGTTACACCATTTTGTACATATACTGCATTTATATTACTTAACCCTTCTTCTGTGTAATCGTCACTCCATGCTGAGCCATCTCCTCCTCCATTTGTGTAATATTTGTCATCAGTCTTCCAGTTATTTCTTTTTACTGCATTTTTGGCATTTTGATATTGCGTTATTGTGCATGGTATCCATACAAATTCGTTTCCATCTTTTTTATTTTTTATTACTAATCCATTTGCTATTTTTTGCTCTTCTTTTTCTTTTGATACTTCAAATCCTTCTGGAATTGTTGCTACATCTACTCCATCTGTATAGTTATATTTTTTTGTTTCTTTTGCTTCTTCTCCTGGTTTTAATGCATCTTCTAAAGAAGTGCTTGTATCTCCTGATATTAGTATTTTATATCCATTGTATTCTACTACTGTTGGTAAGTTTTCTATTTTATTTGTTTCTGATAATGGTTCTCCTTTATAGTTTACTCCTGTTAAATGACTTAGCAAATTTGAATTTAGATCTTCTATATTTATATTTCCACTATTATCTAAACTTCCTAATACTTCTATTTGCACCTCTTCTTCTGCTGTTTTTTGGTTCGTTAAGTCTTTTGCATTTTGCGCTTTTGTTAGTATCCCATTATCTCCCGTTAGGGTTGCTATTGATACTCCTGCTAATATTAGCAAAACAATTATTGTAATTACCAACGCAATTAATGTTATTCCTTTGTTTTTTTTCTTTAATTCCTTCATTTGTTTTTTCCGTAAGCGCTAGAAGAAAAGGCGTTATTAAAAACCTCAAGCTAGTCCTATATAATATGGGCATAACTTGAGGTTTTTT
>CANQHU010000078.1 GCA_947623945.1 uncultured Clostridia bacterium
CAAGAAGCAATTAAATCTAATTGGGGTTATAGAGAATTAAATAGACAAATAAATACTAAACTCTATGATAGATATTTGATATCACCAGATAAGAATAAAATAATCACTGAATCTCAAAAAAATAAAATTGAAAAACAACCAGAAGAATTACTTAAGACACCATATATTTTTGAATTTGCGGGTTTAAAAGAAAATAAAAATTATTTAGAGACAGATTTAGAAAAAGCATTGTTATCACATTTGACTGAATTTTTACTTGAATTAGGTAGAGGATTTTCTTTTGTTGCTAGTCAGCAAAGAATAAAAATAGGTACAGAGTATTATTATCCAGATTTAATTTTTTATAATCGTTTAGCAAAATGTTTTGTAATAATTGATTTAAAAATTGGCAAACTTATGCATCAAGATATTGGGCAAATGCAAATGTATGTAAATTATTATAAAAAGACACAAATGATTGAAGGCGAAAATGAACCTATTGGAATATTATTATGTGCAGATAAAGATGATGCAGTAGTAGAAATGACTTTAGGAGATGATGTGAAAAATGTATATGCATCAAAATATTTAACCTATTTGCCATCTAAGGAAGAATTGATTAAAATAATAAAAGATGAGAAAGAATTGTATGAATTAGCAAAAGAAGAAGGTGTAGAAAATGATTGAAAATAATGATAAAGGGGTTAATAAATCCGTAATAAACTGGTATCCAGGACATATGGCAAAAACAAAAAGACAAATAGAAGAAGACCTAAAAATAATAGACATAGTAATAGAAATATTAGATGCAAGAATACCAATATCAAGCCAAAATCCTATGATTTCAGAAATGACAAAGAAAAAGAAAAAAATATTAGTATTAAACAAAGTAGACTTAGCAGATGAAAAGCAAAACACTTTATGGGTAAAATACTTTGAAAACAAGCAAATACCGGCCGTATTAATAGACGCGAACTCTGGAAAAGGGATTGAACAATGCATAAAAAAAATAGAAAAAATAGTAGAAGACGAATTAAAAGCACAAGCAGAAAAAGGAAGAGTAGGAAGAAAAATAAGAGCAATGGTAGTTCGGAATTCCTAATGTAGGAAAATCATCATTTATAAATAAAATTGCTAAAAAAACAACACAAGAAGTAGGAAACAGGCCAGGTGTCACAAAACAAAAACAATGGATTAGAATAAATGAAAAGATAGAACTATTAGACACACCAGGAGTATTATGGCCAAAATTTGAAAGTGAAGAAACTGCAATGCATCTTTCATTTACAGGGACAATTAAAGAAGAAATATTAGACAAAGTTGAAATAGCATATCATCTAACCAAATTTTTAATTGAAAACTATAGAGAAAAATTATGTGAAAGATATAAGATTACAGAACAATTCATACAAGAAAAACTAAAACAAGATGCACCAGAAAACGAAAATATCTATGAAATAATGCTTGAAATAGGAAGAAAAAGAGGATGTATAATTTCTGGTGGAAATATAGATGAAGAAAAAACAGCAAGAATAATATTAGATGAATTTAAAAATGGAATCATAGGCAAAATTACAATAGAACAAATTTAAGAGGGGAAAAATGGAAGAATTTATAAATATAACAAAATCAGAAGAAGAAATAAACTTATTATCACCATTAACGTGGGCATATGTTGGCGATTGCGTATATGAACTTTATATTAGGACCAAATTAGTTAATAATACAAGTTTAAAACCACATAAATTACATATAGAAGCAATTAAATATGTAAAAGCAAAGGCACAAGCAGAGTTTTTAGAAAAAATACAAGACAAACTAACAGAAGAAGAAAAAGATATAGTAAGAAGAGGAAGAAATACAGAAAATCATCACTTACCTAAAAACTCTAATATTCAAGAATATACGCACGCTACTGCTTTTGAAGCATTAATTGGTTATTTATATCTAACAAAAAAACATACAAGACTAAAAGAAATTTTAGAATTTTTAGACTAAAGTCAATTTACAGTTGACTAAATTCAAAAAAAATGATATAAATAATAAGTATTAATAAGGCCCCTTGGTCAAGCGGTTAAGACGCCACCCTCTCAAGGTGGAATCATGGGTTCGATTCCCGTAGGGGTCACCAAAAGAGGACTTTTAAAAGAAATTATAAAAATTATTTCTTTTAAGAGTTTTATTTGTTTATTATAGGAAATATTATAATATAGAAAATAACTAAAGAAAGGGTGAAGAAACGTGGAAAATAAAAAATGGTATCAACAAGAAATAAAAGAAGTGCAAAAATTATTAGAAACAGACATTGAAAAAGGATTAAGCAAAGAACAAGTCTCACAAAAAAGAGAAAAATATGGACTAAATCAATTAAAAGCAGCCAAGAAGAAAACACTACTACAAAGATTTATTGACCAATTTAAAGACTTTTCAATTATCATATTAATAATTGCGGCAATTGTATCTGGTGTAGTTGGTGTAGCAGAAGGAGAAGGAATAACAGACACAATTATTATTCTAATAGTTGTAATTGTAAATGCAATTATTGGAGTCACACAAGAAGCAAAAGCAGAAAAATCTTTAGAAGCATTGCAAAAATTAACAGATCATGCATCAAAAGTAATTAGAAATGGAGAAATAACTGTAGCACCAGCAAAAGAACTTGTACCAGGTGATATAGTTGTACTAGACACAGGAGATTATATTCCAGCAGACCTAAGAATAATTGAAGCAGTAAACCTAAAAGCACAAGAAGCATCATTAACAGGAGAATCAGTACCAGTAGAAAAAGTAACAGAAAAATTAGATAAAGAAGATATTGGATTAGGTGACAGAATTAATATGTTATTTTCCTCTAGTCTAGTAACATATGGTAGAGGAAAAGGAATTGTAGTAGAAACAGGAATGACAACAGAAGTAGGAAAAATTGCAGGAATGATAAATAGCACTGAAAAACAAGAAACACCATTGCAACAAAAACTAAATAAATTGGGAAAAACACTTGGAATAGCAGCAATTGTAATTTGTATATTTATTTTCTTAGTAGGATTAATACAAGGAAAAGAGCCAATTAATATGTTTATGACAGCAGTAAGTTTAGCAGTTGCAGCAATCCCAGAAGGGTTAGTTGCAGTATCTACAATTGTTTTAGCAATTGGAGTTCAAAAAATGGTTAAGAAAAACGCAATTGTAAAAAGATTACCTGCAGTTGAAACCTTAGGAAGCAGTACAGTAATATGTTCTGATAAAACAGGAACACTAACACAAAACAAAATGACAGTAGAAAAAATATTTATAAATGGAGAAACAACAGATTTAGAAAATGTAAAGGACATAAATGAAGATATAAATAAATTAGTTTATGCAAATATGTTATGCAATGACACAAAAGTATCAAATGATGGAACATTAACCGGAGATCCAACAGAAACCGCTTTAGTAGATATGGCATTTAAACTGGACTTTGATCCAAGTATTTATGACAGAACACCTAGAATAGCAGAAATACCATTTGACTCTGATAGAAAATTAATGACAACAGTAAACGAAATGAATGGAAAATATATAGTTTATACAAAAGGCGGAGTAGATGAATTATTAAGAAAATGTAATGGATATTTAGATAATTGCGAAATAAAACAAGATTTAGAAAATTACAAAAACACCATTTATAAGCATAATGAAAATATGGCAAAAGAAGCATTAAGAGTATTAGCATGTGCATATAAAGAAATAGACCATGTGCCAAATGGCAAAGAAATAGAAGAACTTGAAAAAGATTTAACATTTATTGGTATGGTAGGAATGATTGACCCGCCAAGAGAAGAAGCCAAAAGAGCAGTAGAAAAATGTAAAACAGCAGGAATAAAAACCGTTATGATTACAGGAGATCACAAAATAACAGCAACAGCAATAGCAAAAAAATTAGGAATTTTAGAAAATGAAGATGAAGCAATAACAGGGCTAGAATTAGAAAAAATGTCAGACGAAGACCTAGAAAAAAATGTTAGACATTATTCTGTATATGCAAGAGTTTCACCAGAGCATAAAGTAAGAATAGTAAGAGCTTGGCAAAAAAACGGAGAAATTGTTGCAATGACAGGGGATGGAGTAAATGATAGTCCAGCATTAAAAACTTCTGATATTGGTTGTGCCATGGGAATGGTAGGAACAGATGTAGCAAAAGAAGCAGCAGATGTTATATTAACAGATGATAACTTTGCAACAATCGTTTCTGCAGTAGAAGAAGGAAGAAGAATATACGACAATATTTTAAAAGTAATACAATTCTTATTATCTAGCAACATAGGAGAAATTTTTGTATTGTTTTTTGCAACACTTTGCACACCGCTATTTGCAAATTGGTTTGGAATTACAGATATAGGACATTTGGAAATATTACTTCCAATTCACATTTTATGGATTAACTTAGTAACAGACTCACTTCCAGCATTAGCGTTAGCATTTGACCCCGCAAATTCAGATATAATGAACAGAAAGCCTGCAAAACCTAGCAAAGGTGTATTTACAAAAGGAATGACATGGCGTGTAATTTATCAAGGATGTATGATAGGATTATTAACATTAATAGCATTTATGATAGGATTAGCAACAACAAATACTGCAATTGATGGATTAACATTAGATCAATCTAAAATAGAAGTAGGTCAAACTATGGCATTTGTAACACTTGCTCTATCAGAATTAGTACATGTATTTAATGTAAGAGATAACAAAAAATCTTTATTTAAAACAAAAGTATTTAATAATAGTAAATTAGTTTTAGCAATTGTAGCCTCAACAGCTTTAATGTTAGTTATTTTATTAATACCATTTTTAAGAAATATATTTAGCATACCTGTACTTCCAACAGAAAATATCTTAGAATTAATTGTATTAATTTTTGCACCAATTGTTATTGTTGAAATATTTAAGTTGTTTAAAATTAATACGACAAAAGAAGAAAGAGATTAAAATATAAAAATGAAAAATAGACAAAACGGAGTTTGAGTTTAAAACAAATTCCGTTTTTTGAGTGAAAAAAATAAATATATCATAACATATTGACATAAAAATAAAAAATTAAATAAAATAATTAAGAAAAATAAAAGTGAAATGGGAGGAAACAAATGAAAAAGGAAAATAAAGGAATAACACTAATAGCACTAGTAGTAACAATAATAGTGTTATTAATCTTAGCAGCAGTGAGTATTGCGACATTAACAGGGGATAATGGAATTTTGACAAAGGCACAAACAGCAAAAGAGAAAAATGACGCAGCTGAAAAAGAAGAAACACAAAAGTTACTACAGGCAGAGGCAAATATGAATTTTGAAGAAACTGAATATAATGGAGTAACAATTCCAGCAGGAATGGCACCAACTAAAAAAGAAGGAGAAAGTACAGTTGATGAAGGGTTAGTTGCAGTAGACAAAAACGGAAATGAATGGGTATGGATAGAAGTGCCAAAATTACAGTCAAAAATGCCAACAGGTTTAATATTTACAAATGAAACAGAATATTCTGCAGATGATGAAGGCAAGTGTGCAGAAATAACAACGGCATTAAAAGAATATGCATCTCCATATACACAAGGAAGTGCATTACAAAGTTATAGTTGGACAGATGAATGGTATGAAGGATGTGGATTAACACCAGAAGAATATAAAGAAACATATCAAAAAATGATAAAAAGTGTATATAAAAATGGAGGATTTTGGATAGGAAGATATGAAGCAGGAATAGACGGAACGACAGGAACAGATGAAGAAAGTTTAAAATTAGGAAGAACAAGTTCAAGTACGAGAATAGATATTTTAACTTCACCAAAAGCAATAAGCAAAAAAGATGCAATACCATATAATTTTGTAACATGTAGTGAAGCACAAAAATTAGCAAAAGAAATGACACCAGATAGTAGTAAAACAAGTAGTTTATTATTTGGAATACAATGGGATTTAGTGTGTAAGTTTATAGAAGAAAAGGAAGTAAAAAAACAAGGAGAAAGCAACAGAGAAAGTATAAAGGCAAATATTAATTCAGATAGTGGAGAATGGGGAAATTATAGTAATAAAACTTTTGCAGTAAAAGATGGTAAATGTTATATTCTTTCCTCAAGTAATGGATATGGTAGTACTGCAATATGGCAAAAAATTCCAGATAATTATGAAAAGCCAATAGTTCAATCAGAACAACCAGAAGGAGCAGCATTATTTAGTACAGGAATAACAGAAAGAAATAAAAAAGTAAATATCTATGATTTTGCAGGAAATGAATGGGAATGGACATTAGAACATGCAAACTCGGTTACTAACTATCTTTGTAGCCCTAGAGGAGGTCATTGTCGGTAATGGCAGTTCTGTTTACCCAGCTTCTCACCGCCTCTACGGCCGTACGACCGATGACAGCAACAACTACGTTTCGTTTCGTCCATCTTTGTACTGAAGTTGTTTAAAAAGTTGTAAATGTCAAGAATTTTTGTAGTTTTTTGGCAAAAAAATATGTAGGTTTTTGGCAAAGGGTATTTGGGGGAT
>CANQHU010000079.1 GCA_947623945.1 uncultured Clostridia bacterium
CATATAAATAAAATTAAGACATTTTCACTTACAAACGAATTAAAAATTTGAGACATTTTCATTTACGAGTCACAAAATTTTCAAAAATACTATACTTTTTCTAATTTTTAGTGTATAATTAAATAAATTAAGGAATACTATACATTGTAGATAGATATTCTACTAGGTCTGAAATAATTTATTAGATTAGGACCTGACCCGAACTGATGCTAAGCGTCAGTAAAAGCCATTCACACGAATGGCTTTTTATTTTATATTATTCCAATTCACTAGCATTTTTTTGTTTCTCTTGCACTATTTGATTTTCATCTCTTTGTTGTCTTTCTTTAGCTTCATCTTTTTTTGTTTTAGATGTTGAAATAGTATCTTTTCCAATTTCCTGTTCGCTAAATTTGGCTTTTGCAACATTTTGAGATTTTATAGCTTGAATTTTTGCTTTTAATTCTTCTAACTTTTCCTGTCCAGCATATTTAATTACCATGTCGCCCATTTCTTCTAGTCTTTTTTCCATTATCTCAATTGGATTTTTCTGCCTTATCATTGTAGCATTGGCTATTGTTGTTCCCAATTGGTTCTGCCTATGATTATCAATTTTTAATTCACACATTGGTAATAAAATTTCTGATTCTTCATATCCTACATCTCCTGCACCAAATAATACATCATCTCTTTGAATAAAAGTCATTCTCTTTTCAGTGACTATATCCATTGGAATCATTGGTGTACCTTTTGGAACTTTAATATATATATACCCTCCTCTTTTTATTCCATCTAATTTACTAAAAAATAATTTATCATTTGCAGTTGTGGAAACAAAATTATCATATTCTAATTCTGGAGTAATTTCATTATTGATTCTTCTGTCTGTTCTTACTAAAGTCATATCCGTATCAGAAATAAACTTATCTTGTAATTTTGATATTCTCTTTATGCATTCAATTATTTGGGGCATATCTTTTACAAATTGTTCTTCACTTTCATTGACTTCAGATAAATCACCTCTTAGGAAACCATTAATTTCATAAAACAATCCATGTTTATAAAGATTAAGTGCTTCAATATCTTCTTGTGTTAACTGTATATCTTGATATTTCATACCTATTATTTTTCTATATTCATATTGAGATATTCCTGAATTTTCTATATCTTTTAAATTCATTTTCGAGAATTTTTCTAATATAGCTTTTTTTATATCTTGTAATTGTGGAGCAGGACTTTCATTTTCTCCATCAAATAATAAAAATTTATTATTTGTATAAAATGATACTTCTCTCTCTTGCATTTTATTTATATTTTGCGTCATCATAAATTCTTCAAAATTTTCTCCACGCTTCACAAAATCGGCATAATTACTAGTAGCTATATATATTTTTGTTTTATCTTGTCCTCCAGGTCTTTGTATTGAAAACTGTTTATCATATAATTTGCAATAAATTCCTAATTTTGTTATATAATCAATATACTCTCCGAATACTGTCCAAATTTTCAAATTGTACTAATTTATTTGTACCCTGACTTTCTTCTTCAATAAATACATGTCCTTTTTCATCTAAACAAAGTTGCATGCCAGAAATTCCTAATTTTTCTTTTATTGTATCATAAATTCCAATTGGCACAGAACCTCCTCCAAGAGAATCTGTTAGCATACTTTGCATATAATTTTGAATATTTAAAATATTTTCAGTCTTACCATTAACATTCTTTCCATCTAATAATATCTTATATCTTTTTTCCACTGGAACTACTACCATTATAACCTCCTTAATTATATGAAACATTTCATATTGAATCTCAGTTTCTATACTTTATATTGTTTTATAAGTGAAATAATTTTTTAAAAAAGTTTACAATTTTTTCATAAAATTTTTCTTTTTTCACTTCTATAGGTAAATTATTGTTCACTGCTTGAATATTTTCATCTTTTTCATTATCTTTTTGTTTTCTCTTAAATATATCATTTGGATTATATTGTTCTCTTTTTTCTTCTTCAGCTTTTTGACTGTCATATTTTTCTTTTGCTTCAATTCTCTCTTTTTGATAAGGTGTTGCCCAATAGTCTCTAAATATATTAGCAAATATAGCTTTAGTTTCTTCTAATAATTCCTGTTCCTCAAAAGTTTTATTTATATCAACAATAAAATTGTATTCTTTATCCATTTTTGTTTTAAATGTATCAAGCATTGTTTGTGGTATTTTATTTACACTTTCTTCTGGTACATATTTTAATATTTCTATAACTTCTTTATATGCTTTTGGATAATTGTCTTCCATCTTTAGTTTCCTCCATCATAATCTGTGTTAAATTCTTTTGTTTTTTATATTCTTCTTTCTACTTTAGGATTACTAGCAAAAAGAGTATCCAATATTGTTGCTAGTGTTTCTTGCCCATTATCATAATAAATAACAATTTTATCAAATGAATCTAAATATTCTTTATTATCATTTATAAACTGACCTATTTTTCTAGCCAAAGCAACATTTAATTGCTTTTTCTCTTTTCAAAATTGAAATGAGAATAATCGCCTCTTTTTGCAATAAGATATACTAAATGTATCATACCATTATAATTACGGCTTTTCAATTTCTCATTAAGGTACTTTTATTCAGTTTCTATTGAATCAGAACTTTCGTGTAATGTAAATGATACAGCATACAAATCTGAACTTCCTTTTACAAAACCAAAGTCTCCGCTTTCATCTATAAATATATTTAATCGTTTTATTATAATCACCTATGTTTCTTTATATTTTTTGAATTGATTTTTTCTTTGGTTTATCGATATATTTATACCATAAATTTTGATGTTTTACAACAATTATAAATAAATAAAATGTAAATTTTTGCAAAAGATTTTATTATTTTTTCTAATCTTTATAAAGGGTTTGGAACTTAGTCCCATAAACTGAATTTTTCGACTAGGGAGGAAAAATTCAATGCTTGATAGAGTACCAGCGGGAGTACGAAATTATGTCAAACAGAATTTTTCTATTACTTTTGAAAAAAGGCAACAAAAAAAAATCAACCTTTGTTTTTACTGGTGGAGAGCCTTTAATGTATAATAGACTTCCTGACCTTGTAAAACTCACTTCAAAATTAGGAATGAAATCAACTCTATATACATTTGCTTATAGAACTGATGAAACTTTAAATAAATATAAAATTTAATAAATCTAGGATTAAATAAAATAATTTATTCACTTGCAGATTCTTTATCAAATGAAACAGATATATCAAGCTATGATAAAGAGTGTTTTTTTGATAAATTTTTTGAAAATAATGATGCTAAACTTGGTTTTCATTATACTGTTTCAAGAATTTGATGGAATAGCATACCCATGTGATTCAATTAAATATTTTACTAAACTAGGAATTAGTGGAAATATAAAAGAGAACTCATTGATGGAAATGTATACTTCAGATTACTTTAGTAATATACGAAAATTTAATACCGATAATTCTTGCTCATCTTGTGAACAATATTCTATATATAAAAGTGGCTGCATTGGTCAAAAGATAATTGCAAATTATACTGGCAGTAATGATACAGTGTTAATGCTAAAAAGATGCATAAACTCAAGAGATCCTAATTGTATGAGGTAAGTTTATGAAAAAAAGAAAAAAAGTATATGATTTATATTGGTATTTTGCTTGCGAAAGGCAGAATATATTTTTAAAAAAAATTAATAATGAAAATCCACCATGGACTAACGATAAAATTTTACAAGAATATAAATTTTGCAACAGCTATAGAGTCAATGATAGAGTTAGTCAATACTTATTAAAAAATGTTATCTATAATGGCAAAAAATATTCCAATGAAGATATGCTTTTTAGAATATTATTATTTAAATTATTTAATAAGGAATCTACTTGGGAATTATTATTAAATAATTTTGAAGATATTACTTTATAAACATTTAATGTTAAGAAATATTCTAATGTATTAGAAAATGCCATATCAAGTGGTATTAAAATATACAATGATGCTTATATAAGTTGTGCTAATAAAGCTTTTGGTTTTGATAGAAAACATGATAATCATTTAGCTTTACTTAACAAAATCTTTAATGAAGATATTATTAGATATATGTATGAACATCAAGATGAAGAATTTAAAAGACTTCATTTAGATTTTAAAAGAATTGGAAATAGACCATTACAATTAATAGATTGTCAAAATATTTTTTGTGAACTAGATAAATATTGTAGACAAGCTATGCCTGAATTAAAATCTAATAGAACAAAAATAAAATTTATAATTTATTATCTTTTATAATTATAAAACTTGCTCATTTAATTCTGTGAAATTGCATTGAATTAAATGAGTATTTTTATAAATTAATAATTTTTTCTATAATTTCCGTATCTTCGATTCTGTTGATTGCAAAGCATTTTTTACCTAAATCTTTTATAGAAGCTCCCAAATGATACATTTCTTTGTTGTCTATTACAATAAATCTGTCATGGAATTTATTTGTTTTAGCAACTTTAAGAATAGGATATTCTTTATTAAATTTTTTAATATCTAAAGTTTCAATATTGCTTTTATCTGATGTTAAAATAATTACTTCAGTATTGCTTTTCTTTTTAGCTAACATTTTTAAAATACTGTCATCAATATAGTTATCTATAATCAAAATCTTGTTATTTGCTTTTTTTATAATATCTATAATTAAACTATAGCTATCCCATATTTGACCATCAAAGAATATTCTTTGCTTTATATTATCTTCTAACTGGAGTTGATTGAAAACCTCATCAAATTTTTTATCATGTTCTAATAGTTTATATTCCATACTTGTTAATCTTTCAAACACTTGTCCATTTAAAGATATAAATTTTCTCATTTCTATAAAGGTTTTTATTATATTAATACTAACTTTTACAGCTATATCATTTTTTAAAATACCTGCTAACATAGCAATTCCCTGTTCTGTAAAAACATAAGGTAAATACCTTCTTCCTCCTCTAAATTCATCTTTTATTTCTAAATTTTGTTTTGAGGTTCCAATTTGGAACCTCAAAGTTTGAAATTCATTTTCTGTTAGTTGAAAACAAAATTCCTCTGGAAATCTATCAATATTTCTTTTTACAGCTCTATTTACATTTTTAGTTTCATAATGATATAACATTGCTACATCACTATCCAACATAACTTGTTTTCCTCTTATTGTATATATTAATTTTTTTATATCTTCATTTGTTAATTCATTTTGAATTGCTAAATTGTTTTGTTCCATAAATTCACATCCTTTTTATTTATACATATTTTAAAACATTTGTTTGTATTTGTCAAGTGCTTTATAAATATTTTTATTTTTTCTTATGGATTTATATTATTAAATAAAAACAATGCAACTTGATTTCGTTCCTCTATATTCATCTCCATAATTTTTGCCATAACAAAATTTATATACTTTGAATTTATAATTGGAAAATTTTTATATTCATCATCTATTTCTGCTAATTTATTAGAAAAAAATTTTAACATTTCTTTTCTATTCTTTCACAACTATAATTAATTCCTTTTGATTTACAATTAGGATTTTTACAGGTTAAAAAGTAATAAATTTTTTCATTTTGTTTTCCTTTATTTTTAAATGACATTGTAGAAGATAGTATTTTTTTACAATCTGGACATTTCACTAGTCCAGTAAATAAGTGCACATATTGTCAATAATTTGAATGTTTATTTTTCTCTAAAACTTTTCTAGTTTCACTCCAAGTTTTTTCATCTATAATTGGCTCACAATAATCTTTTATCATTCGTAGTTGTGAATCAATAGAATACCCGTTATCTCTTTGGTCATTTGTTGAAACTCTTACATAAATTCCACATCTCAAAAAATCACCTCCTCTATATGTTTCCTAACTAAAACGCAATTTTGCAATCTAAATTTCAAAATTTTTTATAGAATTGAAAAATAGAAGATTAATTTTTTAATTTTATAAGAATTTGTTTTATTTCTTTTAAATCATATTTTTCATTGTATTCTTTTATATAAAAAGGCTTATTTCTTATCTCATTGACTTTATATTCAAGAATTTTAAGGCTTACTGGATATGTAATTATATATTCTGTTGGCTGGATAAAGTGTAGATTAGTATATAACAAATGCTTTACTTTACCGTTTTTAGTTGTATAAGTATAATTTTTAATAAGTTCTAGCAATTCGTTATTCGGCTTTAGTTCTTGTATTTCTTTAAATTCAAGCATAAAAAATGCCCTCCTTTCTTTGATTTAAGAGAACATTTTAATAATTTTATTAAGTTCGATTCATCTTTTCTAAAATAAAAAATAAGAAAAATCAAGATTTTTCTTTATAAGAGTTGCTAACGCAACTCTTTTTTGCTATAATCCAAATAT
>CANQHU010000080.1 GCA_947623945.1 uncultured Clostridia bacterium
ACCAGTTATTCTATCAATTAAAACAGGTCAAGCAAAAATTTACTTCGCATTAGGATTTACAATTTTACTTACAACAGGAGCAGGAATCGTTTTAATTAAAAAATATGTATTATAATATAATCCATTTTATATTACGGACGTAGGTAATACGTCCGTTTTTTATGCGAAAAATCAAAAAATGAAACTAAAATTACAAAAATGTAACAAAAATTTAATATTTATATAGTAAAAAACAAAAAAAATAGTTCCGTAAAAGTATTTCAAACACTAATAAAAACCAAAAAAAATACCTATTTACAAAATAAGAATAATATTATAATATAAAATTAGAAAAAGTAGAGTTAATCACAAAGCATGGAAGGAGTAAAAAAGATGAACTTGAAAAGAACTTTAGCAAAAATATTTGCAATTATTTTATTTACTATTTTTTCAATAGCACAAATTAAATGCGTATATGCACATGAACAAGTACCAGCTGTATGGATGGGAATTGTTCCATTAATGCAGGATTCTACACCTCTAGAAGGTTATTCTATTGGAAAACCAGGAAGTGATGGATCATCAAAAATATGGAATATTGTAAGATATCAATCAGAAGAAAGAGAAGAATTTGAAGACGCAGATATTTATTGTGTAAGGGCAGGATTAGGATTTGCAAATGACACACTTACAGAATCAGGAAATAAAAAAGAAAAGTATGATCGATATTTTGATATGCTAACTGAAAGGAATGCTATAAGAGATCAAAATACTACATTAAGCAACTTAGTAAATGGAAAATATAATGAACTTTTAGCTCTTTTAGATAGATTATACTTACCACAACAAGAAACAACTGATGATGCAAGAAAAGAATTAATATTTGAACTTATTAAATCAGCAACAGATAGTCATAGCCCATATAATGCACATGTTGATATAATGGCAAGAGCATTCAATGCAGAAGATATATATGAACTATTAGATGCAGATTCTCTAGCAGGTTATAATTTAACACAATATGCTTTAACAGAAAATGATATAAGTGCTGTACAACAAGCTGCAATTTGGTATTTTACCAACTATGATCAAAGCCAAAAATATGATAAAAAAGCAAATACAGGATGGCTTTATCGTAGCACAACAGGTGTTAATTCAGAGTATGATTCATTAGAAAATTATAACCCAAATAGTGGAAGTGACATACAACAAAATAGCGTTGGTCAAGCAAGAGCATATCAAGCAGAAGCACTATATAATTATTTAATACAAGAAGCAGAGAAAAACGCAAGTAAATATCAATCAGGTTCAGATATAGGAGCTCCTATTAAAATAAATGAAACAGAAGTAAAAAGAGAAACATCAGGAGAATATTATGTTATAGGACCATTTAATATACAACAATTAGATTCTAGACCATATAAACTTAGTTTAGAAGTAAAAAAACGGAGAAAGTAATGTAGAATACACTTTATTAAATGGAAGTAGAGAACCAGCAGAAGATTTAAAAAGTTTAGTAAACAAAGGAAATTTCTACATCAGAATAAAAGCAGAAGAAAATGAAAATCTAACAGTAAACTTTAAAGGAAGTTATAACACAAAAATTATAAAATTATGGGCATCAAATGAAAAAACTGATGCACAACCATTAGTAGAATTAGATAAACAAGATGTACCAATAACAAAAACATTTATAGTACCACCAGAAAAATTAGCAGACTTATCATTAAGAAAATACATAACAGCAATACAAGGAAGTGAATTTACACAAGGTTCAAGAGCACCATCAATAACAGATACAAATAAATTAAATGGAATAAAAAAATTAGATCACACAGCAACATATAATCATAGAAAAGACCCAGTACAAGTAAAAAAAGGTGATATAATAACATATACAATTAAAGTATATAATGAAGGAAATGTAGATGGAAGAGCAACAAAAATAATAGACCAATTGCCAACTGGTTTAGAATATGTAGAAGGTTCAGTAACAGGAGACTATGAAGCAAATTATGAAAGAATATCAAATAAAATAACATTAACAAAGAAAAATACCAATAACTTATCTGCATATAAAGGTTCAGGAGAACCTGTATCAGATACAATAACAATAAAATGTAAAATAACAGCTGATGCAACAATTAACAAACAAGTATTAACAAACATTGCATGGATAGAGGAAAATAAATTTGCAGAAGAAGTAGAAGACATAGATTCAACCCCAGGAACACCATCAAATACAAGTGGATTAGAAAGTGATGATGAAAACGAATATAAAGGTAATGAAAGTAACCCAGATGTATCAGATAACAACAATTACTGGAAAGGACAGCAAGATGATGATGACTTTGAAAAATTAGTAATTCAACCAAAAAGAATAGCAGACTTAGCATTAAGAAAATATATAACACAAGTAAATGATAGAGATGTAACACAAGGCCCAAGAACACCAACAATTGAAGACACAAATAAAATTGGTGAAAATGAAGATACAAATAATCATACAGCAACATATAAACATAGAAAAGAACCAGTACAAGTAAAAAATAGTGACACAGTAACATATACAATTAAAGTATATAATGAAGGAAACATAGATGGAAGAGCAACAACAATAATAGATCAGTTACCTACAGGATTAAAATATGTAGAAGGTTCAGCAACAGGAGATTATACAGCAAGTTATGACGTAGCATCAAATAAAATAACATTAACAAAAAATACTGCGACCAACTTATCTGCATATAAAGGTTCAGGAGAACCTGCATCAAGCACAGTGACAATAAAATGTACAGTAATAGCAGAAACAACAATCAATAAACAAGTACTAACAAACATTGCATGGATAGAGAAAGATGAATTTGCAGAAGAAGTAGAAGATGTAGACTCAAGTCCAACAATATCACCTGAAAATACTGCATCTGAATTAGTAAATGAGGATGAAAATAATTATAAAGGACATACAAGTAATCCAGATGTATCAGAAAATAATAATTATTGGAAAGGCCAACAAGATGATGATGACTTCGAAAAATTAGTAATTCCACCAGAAAGAATAGCAGATTTAGCATTAAGAAAATACATAACAACAGTAGAGGGAAGTGAATTTACACAAGGTCCAAGAACACCAACAATTGAAGACACAAATAAAATTGGTGAAAACGAAGATACAAACAATCACACAGCAACATACAAACATAGAAAAGACCCAGTACAAGTAAAAGAAGGTGACACAATAACATATACAATTAAGGTATATAATGAAGGAAATATAGATGGAAGAGCAACAAAAATAATAGACCAATTACCAGAGGGCTTAGAATATGTAGAAAGTTCAGTAACAGGAGATTATGGAGCAGCTTATGATAAGGCATCAAATAAAATAACATTTACAAAAAATAATGAAACCAACTTATCAGCATATACAGGCTCAGGGGAACCTGCATCAAATACAATAACAATAAAATGTAAAGTAACAGCCAAAGCAACAACTAGCAAACAAGTATTAACAAACATTGCATGGATAGAGGAAGACGAATTTGCAGAAGAAGTAGAAGATGTAGACTCAAATACAGGAACACCATCAAATACAAATGGATTAGAAAGTGATGACGAAAATGAATATAAAGGTGATAAAAATAATCCAGATGTATCAGAAAATAATAATTATTGGAAAGGCCAACAAGATGATGATGACTTCGAAAAATTAGTAATTCCACCAGAAAGAATAGCAGATTTAGCATTAAGAAAATACATAACAACAGTAGAGGGAAGTGAATTTACACAAGGACCAAGAACACCAACAATTGAAGACACAAATAAAATTGGTGAAAACAAAGATACAAACAATCATACAGCAACATACAAACATAGAAAAAACCCAGTACAAGTAAAAGAAGGTGACACAATAACATATACAATTAAAGTATATAATGAAGGAAACATAGATGGAAGAGCAACAAAAATAATAGACCAATTGCCAACTGGTTTAGAATATGTAGAAGGTTCAGTAACAGGAGATTATGGAGCAAGTTATGATAAAGCATCAAATAAAATAACATTAACGAAGAAAAATACCAATAACTTAACTGCATATACAGGTTCAGGAGAACCTGTATCAGATACAATAACAATAAAATGTAAAGTAACAGCCAAAGCAACAACTAGTAAACAAGTATTAACAAACATTGCATGGATATTAGAAGACGAATTTGCAGAAGAAGTAGAAGATGTAGACTCAAATACAGGAACACCATCAAATACAAATGGATTAGAAAGTGATGATGAAAATGAATATAAAGGTGATGAAAATAATCCGGATGTATCAGAAAATAATAATTACTGGAAAGGACAACAAGATGATGACGATTTTGAAAAAGTAGTAATTCCAGAAGAAAAACCAAAACCATTTGACTTAAAATTAATAAAGCAAATTACAGAAATAAATGGTAAAGAACAAACTGAAAGAATTGAAAACATTGACACAACTAATTTAAATACTGAAAAAGAAGATTCTGACACAACAGCTAAATATGAATTAAATAAAGACCCAATAAAAGTAAAAGCAGGAGATATAATAAAATATACATTTAGAATATATAATGAGGGATATGTAAATGGATATGCTTCAAAAATAACAGAAGACATTCCAGAAGGACTAGAATTCTTATGGTCAGAAAAAGAAACAATCAGTGAATTAAAAGCAGAAGGTTATACAGATGAAGAAATAAAAGCAATTCAATATAACCAAAATATTGGCTGGACATATGATGAAGGAAAAAATTTGAAATTTATTTCCACTGATTACTTATCAAAAGACAATGAAAATCCTCCAGGAAGTGGAAACAATTTAATAAAAGCATTTGGGTCAAATCCAGAAGGAACCAAAGAATTTACAGAAGAAAATTATAAAGAAGTATCTGTATACTTTAAAGTAAAAGAAAATGCACCAACAAAAGAAACACTTAGAAACGAAGCATGTATTTCAAAAGATGCAGACGAAAATAATAAAGAAGTTACAGATAGAGATTCTAAACCAGAAGAATGGGAAAAATATGAAGATGACGAAGACTTTGACAATGTTGTCTTAGAATCATTTGACTTAACATTAAGAAAATTTATTATAGCAGTAAGTGATGATCAAACACTAAGCGATAGTGAATACTTAAGAAACGAAGATGGTTCTTACATAAGAGAGCCAGAAGTAGATACATCTAAATTGAACACCACTGAAGAAAATGGAAAATTAATAACAACAGCAACATACAACCATCCAAAAACACCAGTAGAAGTAGAACAAAATGACATAGTAGTTTATATGCTAAGAGTATACAATGAAGGAGAGATAGACGGATATGCAGGGGAAATAAAAGACCATTTACCACCATATTTACAATTCTTAGACAATGACTACAATAGACAATATGGATGGACAGTATCTGCAGATGGAAGAACAGTAACAACAAAATACTTAGAAAACGAAAAAATAAATAAAGCAGTAAAAAATGCTAATGGATATACATTATCATATAAAGAAGTTCCAATTATGTGTAAAGTAACAAGAGGATCAAAACCAGGAGAAGCAGTTACAAACATTGCAGACATTACAAAATATTTAGACGATACCAAGGAACCAATAGAAGATAGAGATTCAGATGAAAACAATGTAGAACTTCCAAAAGACGAAAAATTACCAGAATATAAAGATGACGAAGAAGGACCATATGTACCAGGACAAGAAGATGATGACGACTTTGATAAAGTAGTAATCAAACCATTTGACCTAGCATTAAGAAAATTCATCATAGCAGTAAGTAGTGATCAAGTACTAAGCGATAGTGAATACTTAAAAAATGGTGATGGTTCTTATACAAGAGCACCACAAGTAGATACAACTAGATTAAACACAAAAGGTACAGATGGAAACTTAATAACAACAGCAACATACAATCATCCAAAAACACCAGTAGAAGTATCTAAAGGTGACACAGTAGTTTATATGTTAAGAGTATACAACGAAGGAGACGTCGATGGATATGCAGGAGAAATAAAAGACCATTTACCACCATACTTACAATTCTTAAACAATGACTACAATAGACAATATGGATGGACAGTATCTGAAGACGGAAGAACAGTAACAACAAAATACTTAGAAAACGAAAAAATAAATAAAGCAGTAAAAACAACTAGCGGATATACACTATCATATAAAGAAGTTCCAATCATGTGTAAAGTAACAGACGAAGCAAAACCAGATGAAGCAATAACAAACATTGCAGACATCACAAAATATTTAGATGATACCAAGGAACCAATAGATGATAGAGATTCAGAGGAAAACAA
>CANQHU010000081.1 GCA_947623945.1 uncultured Clostridia bacterium
AAAAAAAAACTGCGGTTGAAATTCTCCCGCAGTTTTCTTTTATTTTGGCATAGCTTTGATTATTTCTTGTATTTGCTCTTCAGAGTAGCCTGCCGCTTTCATCCCTGCTATAACAGCTGTAATACTTTCCTGAATGCCTTCTTGTCTACCCTCTCGAATACCTTCTTCTTTGATTGTGTTAATATGGTACAACATTTTTGTGCGTGAATCATACTCCATGCGTTTTTGTTCGTCTTGGCTTATAATATCAAGCTGTCTGTAGGCTTCCTGCAAATACTCATCGTTTTGTGCAAGCATTTCAAATTCCTCCCTTTCTTTAGTTTTGAAGAATTTTGTCCAGTTGTATATGTTTGTGCCGTCATTAACGGACGGAAGTTTCGGAAGTTCAACCATATGCCATTCCATTTTATCTGAGAAGATTATAGTCGGGTTTGAATCCTCTCTGATATGGTAGACAGTGTGATAATTTTCTGTTTGTCTGATACAGTTGAAATCAACAATACTTATACCAATACACTTCATGATATTGGTGTACTTCTTATCAATACCTACCTGTTCGGAAAGCATTTTTGAAACGTAAAATACGCTTCTGTCCGTCCATGTTGCCATTGACAAGACTTGCATCTCGATGTTGATTTCGGTGTCATCATTCATTATAAGGCGAACGTCAAGTATGCCTTGCTTTTCATCTTGGTGTTCCTTTGTAAGATTTGTATTTTTCATCTGAGTAGACTTAATATCATCAACTTTGATGTCCAATACAGCACTTAAAAAGCCAGCACGGACTTTTTCGTTCATCATCAATTCTTTGAATGCAAAATCAACTTTTGGCAACATGATAAAATCGTCTTTGTGGTCATTCACGCCTATTACTCCTTTCAAAAACTGTTTTACAGCCTGTGACAGTTTCAACGATTAATGTATATTTGAAACTGATGTATTTGCTTTAATGAATTTGTTCCTCCCTTCTACTCTATCAACTAAGATATAGCCGTGTTCTTCAAGTTCCTTGACACAACGGTGGACGTTCTGACGTTTCATACCAAGTTTCTCAGCTAATTGTGATTGAGTATAGCTTTTTGTAAGTAGCAGCATAAGCACTCGATAATGATACGCTGTAGCAAAATCACTTGTTGCAAGTAACTCAAGATATTCATTTGTGAGTTGCTTTTTCATTTTCTCATCTCCTTAATATATATTGATTATATTAGCAATTATATCATATTCATTTCAACTTGTCAATATCTAATAAAATAAAATTATAATTGTAATAATATTTTATTATAATATAAATGCTATATTATTATAAATATAATAAAATATAATTTATAAATAAATAATGATATTTCATTATTTATATAATAAATATTTATTATATAAATAATATAATAATATTATAAATAGTAATCAAATAAAATAATATTTGTAATTATATTTTATTATAAATATAATAATATTATAACATTACAAATATAATATTATAATGTAAATATAATCATCTCTATAAATGTAATTAAATATAATTATATTAGTAATTTTATAATATTTGTTATGTTGATATGTCAACATCTAATAGGGAGTGCAGAGGGAACGGCTGCCACAATGCATCTTTTGATATGTAGCTTGCGTAATGTCAAAAGTAGTATTGTGTTACTTATAACACAATTTATTTTTGAAATTCACTTGACAAGTTCTCTCATTTGGTTTATAATAATATTATCCTCAGCAGAAAGGAAGTGTTACAATGCCTGTGACTATCAGTACACATAATGGTACAGCTGTTGCAAGAGAACACAACATTAGAAATGAAAAAGTCGTAAGCAAAGAAAAGCACATTGACCCTAATGGTGTACACGAAACATGGATTGATGAACCAATTCGTCAAGCCTATGAAAGACTATTTGGTGAAAGTCTTCGTAACTACAACAGCAAGCAGAAAAGAGCAGACAGGAAGATTGACAGCTACTACAACGCAATTTGTAAGGACAAAAAGAAACACCCCGTATATGAAATGATTATTGGTGTGTATGGTAAATCTGAAAATGGTGAGCCAATATGTTCCATTGAACAGGGAAAAGCAATAATGCAGGAATTTGTGAAAAAATGGAGTGAACGAAATCCAAATCTTGAACTTATCGGAGCATACTATCACGCTGATGAAGAAGGAGAACCTCATGTGCATTTGGATTACGTCCCAGTTGCTCACGGCTATACAAGGGGTATGGAAACCCAAACAGGGCTTGTCAAGGCTTTAGGCGAACAGGGCTTTGAGAAGGACGGTAGAGCAACTGCACAAATACAGTGGGAAAAGCGTGAAAATGACTATCTTACAAGACTATGTGAAGATGCTGGATTAACTGTAATACACCCTCAAATTGAGGGCAGAAAGCATATTGAAACACAGGCTTTTAAGTTACAAAAACAAATTGAGGAACTTCGGACGGAAACAAACAAACTAAAAAATGCACATTCAAAAGACTTATTAGAAAAATCAAATTTTTTAAAAAGCATCATGGAAAAAGTAACCGGAAGAAAAAAACTTACTAAAGATGAAATAGCAAGAATAGAAAACATTGCTGCCGTTGTTGAAGAATTTCAAAAATATACTGAATATACTAAAAAAGTGCTAATATCAGCAGAAAAAAGGGAAAACGAAGCAAAAAAGTTGATTGATAACTTAAATGAACAGATACATACTCAAGCAAAAGAACTTACACAAGAGAGTGTTACAACAGCTTTGCAAGGAACTGTTACTGACAGGTCAAAACGGCTTGAAACTTATTGCAGTAAATTTAAACTTTCTGATGGTACAACAGTTTTAGAACGATTTGAAAAAAAAGAACAGGAGTTAAAAAGACAGGCAATTGAACGTGCTGAAGAACATCAGGCTAATTCTCCGCTGTTTTCCCGTGAGAAAATCAATCAATTCACACCTTCATCAGAACAACGACCAAAAAAGAATAAATCCCATGAAAAAAGCATTTAAATACCAATAATTTGATACGCTACAAATATAATTATTGATATTTTTCTTATCAGCAAGCATAGAAAATGTCAGACATTTTCGGTTTTGTGCCTATTTAAGACACTATTGACAAATGTATTTTTATCAGCTATAATAAAAAAAGCAAATAAAAGTGCCGTTAAGGCGTTGTAGCACCTTAACGGCAAAGGAACAGCAATCTCACCAAGAAATTACTTATCTTGATTATATCAAATAAAAAAAGTTTTGTCAAGACTTTGACCGAAATTCAAGAAAATAGTAAGCGTTGTTCCCTATATTTGCGAATATAGGGTATTTTTGTACCCTTTTGCAAAAAAATGTTTAAGAAAGGACTTACTATGAACGAAACAATCGAAAAATTAAAACCATTTCTTCTTGACTATGTTCAGGAAATCACGAAATCATCAAAAAATGGTAGCAATAACCAGTACATATGCCCATTGTGTGGCAGTGGAACAGGCTCACATCATTCCGGAGCGTTCACTGTTTACCCTGATACTAACAGTTACCATTGTTTCGCTTGTGATGCGAACGGTGACATATTCAATTTATATGGTGAAATGAACCATATCAAAGACTTCAAAATTATTGCCGATGAACTGTCAGCTAAGTATAATATTTCATCTTCACAGCCAATAAGACCGAAAAAACAGTCAACAAAACCTATTCAGACAGAAGACAATGACTATACACCATTTTTTAAAAAAGCTGAAGAACAGCTTAATCAAACTGATTACTTGACAAAAAGGGGAATATCTTCTGAAATACAGCGGAAATTTCATTGCGGATACGTTCCGAACTTTATGTATAAGGGTAATCAAACAACATCAGCGGTAATAATTCCGACTTCCAAAAATTCATATATGTGGCGGAGTACAGTTGAAAACATCAAACAAAAGAGAGGAACTGCACATATATTTAATCCATCTGCTCTTGATTCTCCGTATTGCTTTGTAGTTGAAGGTGAAATTGACTGTATGAGTGTTGTTGAGTGTGGATTTTCATGTATTGGATTAGGTTCAACAAGTAATATAAAGAAAATTTTTGGCTATAACACGTCAAATACCGTTCTTATTATCGCTTTAGATAATGATAAAGCAGGCAACAAGGCTACTACTGCTCTTGCTGATGAATGCGATGAACGCAGAGTGCCTTATATAATCGCTCAAAATGACATATGGAGCAACTACAAAGACGCTAATGAATTACTGGTAACAGACCATACAAGACTTGAATCGAACCTACAAGAGCATTCAGAACGTGCTATGACACTAAATAAAGACCAATGGCTTGAAACATTGAAACACAAACAGAATTCTTCTGTTAGACTAAATGAAAATGTAACAAAGAAGAAAATTCCACTTGAAAGATTTGAACAGTTTGAAGAATTTATTGATAAATGTGGATATTCCATAAAATATAACCAAATTACACATAATTTTGAATTTTATGGTTTCGACGAAGGCGAAAGTCAGGAACATTTAGCAGAAAATGTGCCGTCTATACTTCGTGACAAGCTAAAAGAGAATTTTAACAGTGTTTCAAGACAGGATACAATTGACTATATCACCAGATATGCAACAAGACATAAATTCAATCCTGTTTTGAATGCTATAAAGTCGGTTAAATGGGACGGTAAAGACCGTATAGAAGAAATATACACCATATTTAGAATACCGCCTGACAGTACAGAAGAAGGCAAATATAGCCGTATTTACATCAGAAAATGGCTTATGCAAACTTGTTGTGCGTTGTTCAATATAATTGAATGCCCGTTTTCTCTTGATATTATACTTGTATTCAAAGGCAGGCAAGGTATAGGAAAGACACGTTTCTTTGAAAAACTTGCACTTAAATCACAATTTTTCGGGGAGGGCATCTGCCTTGACCCTCGTGACAAGGACAGTGTTATGCAAGCCACAAGCAAATGGATAAGCGAATTAGGCGAAATTGGCTCTACAATGCGTAAGGACATGGACAGTGTAAAGGCATTTTTAACGAAATCAACGGACGAATACAGAACTCCTTACGGAAAAGCAATCCTGCACTACCCACGTATGACTTCTTTTGTTGGTACGGTCAATGACGATGAATTCCTGATAGACCAGACAGGTAACAGACGATTTGCAACAATTCCATTGCCTGCCGACCTTTTAATTGATTATGAAACACAGATAAAGCCGTTTGATTCTTTGCAACTATGGTCTCAGATTTACGAGATAATAAAGGACATGGACAAGTCAAGTTGTTTCAGACTTACCGAAGATGAGAAAAGACAACTTGAAAAGCGTAACTCTTCTTTTGTCAAACCAATGAAGGGTGAATGTGAAGTGCTTGACATATTGGAAGAACAACAGACACCAGAACAAGGTTACACCTGTACATTCAAAGAAATGACTGTATTACAATTTATTCAACGACATAATTTGAAATATGATGCTAATATTGTTGGCAAAGTGCTAAAAAAATATGGATATGAAAGCCAACTAAAAAGAGATAATGGAAAAGTTACACGAGTTATCAGGCTACCATACAAAAAGTGGAATAACACACTCTAAACAAGCTGTAACAGCACTGCTGTTACAGTATTTTTTTGCTGTTACACCTGTTACAGGCTATATATAGCCTTTTATTTTGTTTTTTGTATATTTTGACAAAAAAGTGTAACAGCACAAAAAAAAATGCTGTTACAGCAATTTGCCCCTAAATATAGGGAAAAACATCAATTTTTGTAACAGCACGCAAAAAAGGTGCTGTTACAGCAATTTGCCCCTAAATATAGCCTTAAATTATATGTGTGTAACAGCGTAACAGCATTTTCTATATTAAAATATAAAAAAGACGGTTAACCGGTATACCGGTTAACCGTAAACCGCTTATTTTGAAAAGAATAGGAAAATTGCTGTTACGCTGTTACACCTATTCGAGCAAATAGCTATATATAGCCTTAAAATGCTGTAACAGCAAAAATTGTAATTGCTGTTACAGCTGTTACATTTTTCTTTGTGCAAAATAAATAATTTTTTTCTTTTAATCAATTAGTTCAAAAAAAAAACTGCGGTTGAAATTCTCCCGCAGTTTTCTTTTATTTTGGCATAGCTTTGATTATTTCTTGTATTTGCT
>CANQHU010000082.1 GCA_947623945.1 uncultured Clostridia bacterium
CATATACTCATTTTTATACACAAGTATTAATAGATATAATTGTAAAAACATATAATACCAAAGTATTTAGATCAGACTTATTATTTAAATCTGAAATTGGTGTTTTTATTGAAAATCCTAAATACTCTCCTAATGAAATGTTTGAAAACTGGGAAGAAAATGAATATACTATACAACTTATTATGCACGAATTTACTCAAGAAATAGATAAAGTATCAAGCAAAAAACATAACGAATATATGAAATTTTTTGAAACAATAAGAGATTTACTTGTCAAAAATTTTATGGAGAAAAAGGCTGATTTAAAAGAAAGATTAGAACGAATTGAATAATTCAAATATGATTTTTCTTTATCTATATTCTCATTGGAATAGTTTTTATTTCTTCTTTCATTATGCCTAAATATTCCTTTCAAATTTTCTCTTTTGTATTTTGTATTTCTTATTATTGCATAACTCATTTTTTTCCTCCTTGCTCGTGCTAATAAACACGCTAAAATTTATATTTGCTCCGTTTTTTAATCAGTGTTGTAACACAACTACAACACTTTTTATGCTAATCGCAAAAAGTGTTAGTTGTGGCAGGGAAAATAAATTTTCCCCACACCCCTTACATAAAAAATACCTTTTCGTATTTTTTATATTATTTATTATATCTTTGTCGTTTCTGCCTATAGGATATAGTTCATTTAAACTTGTACTATGGTTGTTTTCATCTACAGGGTATAGGTGTTTTTGACTATACATATTTATCTTTTCCTTATTAGGAACTATTTGCCTATTTTCTACCTCTTTACTATCTAATTTATATTTTAATTTCACTTCTATATATTGCTTTTTCTTTAATGAACTAATTATCTTTGAAACTCTATTGGAGGTTACATTCACAATACTTGCTATATATTTATTACTCGCAAAGCAACTTCCCGTTTCATCACTCAAATATAAAATCATTGATAATATTAATTTTTCTTTATCTGATAATTGTTCATTTAATAAAATTTCTACTGGGATCCATAAACCTTTTAATTTTTGTTTGTTCATATAATCCTCCTTTGATTCAACTTTAATTTGCCTCACAATCGATTTTGTAGCTTTTTTAATTTGTTTTGATATAAATTTTAGGTAAAAAAAATAAAGCCTTAAAATTTTAAAGCTTTACTAATTTTATTATCTAATCACTAATCCCAATTTCACAACTGGATTTTTCTTTGCTAGAAAAACTTTCTTTATTTCAATACTTTCTGGAACAACTTGTCCAAATTTTCTACCGTTCTTTAGTGTTACTTCCGTGTGTACTGTACTTTTGCTTATTCCAAATTTTTTTGCTGCTCCTCTTACCGTATCTTTTGAATCTATTATATATTGTGCAAGCTGTATTGCTCGCTCTTCTATTGATATACCTCCACGCATATTGCAAAACCCCCATATGAATACTTTTGTTTAATTGTATTCTTATATGGGGGTAATTAGAACTTTGGATTTTTTTCTTTTCATGTGTGCTTTTTATATATTTTTATTTTCTAACAATATATTTTTCATTTCAATTATAGCATAGAATGGGAGAATATATAAAAACTTATCAGCAAAAATTTATGCAAGTTAGAAAAGATAAAGAAAATGAAATTTATGAGTATATTATAAAAACTAAAAATTTAGACTAACATATTTTTTAACACATGCCCGTCGCACTGCACAAAAAAACTACTCTCTTTTGAGAATAGTTTTTTACTTAATTATTACTTTTTGATAAATAATAACATTCTGTTGTAGTATCTATAATATCTATAAATTCTTCTATATTAATTTTTTTATACAAACCTAGTTTTAATTGATTAGCATTCATAAAATTAACATCTAAATGATTTAGTGGATGCAGCCTTCCTCTTTCTCTTTTTTCATCATAATCATATCTTATATATCCGTATTCAATATTATGCAATTTTTTAAAAATTTTCCATGCTGATTCTAACTCTTCATACTCTAGCATGTCAATGACTTCATCTATCATCTCTTCTAAACTATTTGCATTTTCATTTCACATTCTGTAGCACTTTTCATTTGTATTCTGCATCGTTTTGCTGTACGTTTTAAAACCTTGTTTTCTTGCATTACTATTATTGCGTAAATTCCTATTTTGGTAAAATCATCAAAACTTGCATCTGTATAAATTACATATGTGCTTTCTTTTTCCAAATTATCACATCCTTTTTTGCATTATATATTATTTGTTTTATTTTGTCAAACATTTGTTTTGATTTTATACAAAATAAAGTATTTTAAGTTCATTTTCTCAAAATACTCTATTCTATCTATTTTATTATCAATGCGTATCTTAATTTTACTCAAATAAATCCAAAATATCTTCTTTTGACATTTTATTTATAAAAGTTTCTTCTGTCGAAAGTACATCTTTTGAAAGTTTTTCTTTTCTTTCTTGCATCTTATTTATTTTTTCTTCAATAGAATTATTAGTAATAAGTTTATACACTTGAACACTATTTTTTTGTCCAATTCTATATGCTCTATCTGTTGCTTGATTTTCACTTGATACATTCCACCATGGATCATAATGAATTACAACATCTGCTGAAGTTAAATTAAGACCTGTTCCACCTGCTTTTAATGAAATTAAAAATACTTTTGCTGATTCGCTATTGTTAAATTCATCAACCATTTCAATTCTTTTGTTAACTGGTGTATTTCCTATTAACTTAAAGTATTCAATATTCAATTTATTTAATTCTTTTTCTATTATTTCAAACATTGATGTATAACTTGAAAATAGCAATATTTTATGACCAGACTCTATTGCATCTACTATTAAATCTAAACACTGTTTTAATTTTCCACTTCCACTATCATAATTTTTAATAAATAAACTGGGATGACAACAAATTTGTCTTAGTCTTGTTAGTAGCATAAGAATTTTAAATTTACTTTTTTCAAAACTGTTATCACTTAATTCTTCTGCTACTTCTTTTCTAGTTTGAGCTAAATATGATAAATATATTTTTTCTTGCTCTTTTTCCATTTCATTTTTCATTACTGTTATGTTTTTTTCTGGCAACTCTGTTAAAACATCTTTTTTTACTCTTCTTAAAACAAATGGACTAATTAATTTTTTGAGTCTATTTAATGCTTCTTTATCTTCATATTTTAATATTGGTTCTTCAAATTTTTTCTTAAATTTGTTGTAATTATATAAATATCCTGGCATTATAAAATCAAATATAGACCAAAGTTCAGCTATTGAATTTTCTATTGGAGTTCCAGTTAGTGCAAATTTTACTTCACCTTTTAATGCTTTAAGTGATGTTGCATTTTGAGTTAATGCATTTTTTATGTATTGTGCTTCATCTGCTATTATATATTTAAAATCCTTATCTTCATAATTTTCAACATCCCTTTTTAGTAAATCATATGATGTAATAATTAAATCATACTCTTGATAAGTATTTAATTTTTTATTTCTTTCCTCTGCTGTTCCATTAATAATTAATACTTTTATTGAATCACACCATTTTTCTACTTCTGCCTTCCAATTAAGGACTAATGTACTTGGGCATACTACTATTGATGTTGCCTTATTTTTACATTTTAACTGTGTACTTAATAATGCTATAATTTGTAAAGTTTTTCCTAGTCCCATATCGTCTGCTAAAATTCCACCAAATTTATACTTTTCTAGAGTTTTTAACCATCTATATCCTACCTTTTGATAATCTCTTAGCTTTTCTTCAAATTCTTTATCTATTTCAATATCATTTGAAATTTCAGAATTTCCTATATTATCTATTAATTCTGTAAATTTTTCATTTTTTGATACATTAATTTGTTTTTTAGAATCGATTAGCTTTTCTAAATATAAACTTCTATTTATTGGTAGATTAATAACTCCTTTTTCTACTTTATTGTAATCTATGTCAAGTGTTTCTGACATTTCTTCTAATAAATTCAAATCTTCATTATTAGTTAAATTAAGAAAATCTCCATTTTTTAATTTATAATATTTTTTCTTAATAGTATAATTTCTTAAAATGTCCTTTATTTCACTAATATCTATATTTATTTTTGAAATATCTAATTCTAATAAGCCATTGTCTATCTTTATTCCTATATTGGAGATTTTAGGCTGCTTTATTTGTTTATTTTTAAATTTATCTGTTGCTAAAACTTCAAAGTCATTCATATATCCTTCAATTTTATGTAATAAAAATTCATAGATATCATCTGCATTTTTCATAACAAATTGTTTTCTTTCAGATAAAAGTTCAAATCCATCCATAAATATTCTTTTAATAACTTCTTTTTCGGCTGGCACATTTCTAACAATATTATGTTCTTTAACATAGTTTTGATAATTATTTTCCAGTATATTAAATTCATAATCCTTATAACAAAATTTTAGCTCTAGTATAATATTACCTTTTTCATCAACATCTAATAAAATTTTTGATGCTAATTCGCTTACAACTTCTACTTCTTTTGCTATTTCTTTTGGTAAGCCGTCAACATTTATGTTTATTTTAGGTATAACAAATTTACTAAAGTCATTTAACCTATCTTCTGGGATAAGTACATAATCATTTCTTTTTAATATTTCAAATAATCTAACAAGATTTGTATCTTTGTCTTTTTTATATATTTTTTTGTTATATAAAATGTAAATATTTTTATCTGAATAGAATACAAGATAGTTAGAAATATTCATTCTTAATACATATTCTTCTGATACTTTTTCATGTTCAACTCCCCAATAATAATTATTATAGGTTTTTACTTTTTCTTTTTGAATATTACATGTTATTTTTAATTCTTCTTCTGTAATATTGCATAATTCAATCCCTTGCTTACCACTGTATTCATAACAATGAAATAATACATTTTTATCTGGAAGCATATTAAAAAATTCATCTATTTTGTTACCTTTTATATACATTTCTTTTCCTATCACAGTTGACATATTATATCTGTCAAAGGAATCATAATATTTGAACATTTCAGCATATTCAATAATATAATCAAATAGCCATCTTGAGTCTTCGCTAAAGTTTTCTCTTTTAGGAATAAATCTTAATTGTTTTCCATAATATATTTCTGTTTCATTTTTATATGCATCATATAAGTTACTAATACTATTTAAAACATACATACGATTTTCGCCTATTTTAAATGTAATGGCTAAAGTTTCACTATCATATAGTTCTAATATAAATTCCAATTTTACATTAGTTGAAAGTTCTGATAATTTTACATCTTTCATTGTTTGAGTTTGATGATATAATTCTAATACATCAAGCCTATCTGAATTTCCTATAAATTCATTACCAGTTTTATATAAATTTATCATATGAAGCCCATTATAATATTTTTGTTGATATTCATATTCTTTTCTTTCTTCTTCCTGTCTTCTTTTAATTTCTTCTAATCTTTTTTGCTCTTCTTCTTTTTCCTTGGCTTCCATTTTTATTTTTCCTTCTAATGTACTTGCGTAATGTGGGTCTATTACTTCCATAGACGTAGCTATTATATGTTTACACAAATTTCCATTGTAGTAATCTTCGCATGTACATGTGCTTTTGTTAATCATATTTCCACATATTTCTAAGTATGTGGTATAAGTATCATAATTTCCATCAACAGATGCTTCTATAGAATAATTTTTTTCATCAATTTTATTAACATTTTGCACTTCAACTAACCCTCTGTCGTATATACCTCTTCCTCTTCTATATCTAGCTGAATCATATCTTCTATTAAAATTAAGTGTTTTTAATTCCAAATCTATTACATCAATTATCATCTAATTTTTCCCTTTCAATCTCTTTTAATAGTATTTTACCACTTTTTGTATGCTTTTTGTGAATATTTTTGCCAATTTATGCATAATTTTTTAAATTGTTTTCGTTCGTTTATATTTTAGCATATCAATTTTATTTTTGCACTAGATACGCACAAAAAACTACTCTCTTTTGAGAATATTTTTTTTGATTTGTCCTCCTACGCATTTATTTGTCGCAAGTAGGTTTGCGAGTAACATCTGTTCACCTGTGCATTTATATTCCGCAAAACAGGGTTGCGG
>CANQHU010000083.1 GCA_947623945.1 uncultured Clostridia bacterium
ACAGTAGTTTGTTTTTTTAATTTTATTGGCTACTGTTATTAATCATGCTCTTTTTTAACTTTTTATTTTTCACACTACCACTCCTCTAATTCTTTTAATATTACATATATATTTTTAAAAATTAGAAGATATGAAAAAAAAATGAATGCCATAGTTTGGCACTCATTCAAAATAATTTATCCATGGATTTTCTTCATCTGAATCTGTTGGATCCCAATTTTTTAAATTATCTGGATATGATGATATTTTTTTTGCAGTTGGCTTACCTAATGGTCCTGGATCAGGACTTGCATAGAATTCAACTTTACTTCCATTTAAGCAATTATCATAAATCCATTTTGCATCTTCAACTGTTAATCTAACACATCCTAAAGAAGCATTTGTTCCTAATTTATCATATTCCCAGTATTCTAGGCTTGATGGATCATACATTTTAAGGTATGGTACAGAATGGAATAAAATATTTCCTGTTATTTTTGTAACATATTGTCCATATACATTTCCTTGAAGTGCTCCCCATCTCCATCTTTTGGGGATTGAATAAACTCCTGATTTTGGTGTTGCTGCTCCTGTAGAGCAAATCATCGCTTTTACAGGTTGTGTGTAGTTTTCTTGTTCATCTTTTAAATAAATAGTTACAACTTGTGATTCATAATTTACTCTTATGTAATACTCTGCTGGTTCTAAAACAATATTTTTTTCTTCTGGTATTATTTCAGGAGGCTCTATTTCTACAACCATTACGTTTTTATTTTCTTTTTGATTCAGCATTACATGATTTACTACTTTTGCAGATGTTGCTAATGTTCCTATTTTTATTTCAAAAGGATTTAAAGAAAATAAGTACCATACTACTAAAAATGCGAGTATTATGCTTACAATGGCAACTGCAATTTTTGGCTTCATCTATATTTTTTCTCCTTTTTTATTTTTGCATTTCAAATATATTTTTATTATATACTTTTTGAGCTTGCTTGTCCACCTAATTTGTCAAATTTCAATATTTTCCAAAATTATTTTACATTTTTTGTAAATCTTGACAATTTTATGTAAATGTGATAAAATAAATAGGTATCTAAAAGTAACTGTTTTTTATTCGCTATTTATAGTGAAGAAAGGAGACAAAATGTTCAGTTATGAACTGAATCAATTTATGCACATTCCTGATAGTGGAATTCGGGTGCAAGAACTTGGCTCTGATGAGGTGAAAACCATTTATCCACCAGCTACAAGAAAGCCTAACACAACATGTGTTCGAAATGGTTTTCGTGCTGTTGTAGACAAAAATGGTGACTATTTTGTAGGGCCTTACAATCTTTCACTACCTTTTCCGGCAACAGGTAAAGATATGCCTGTTTTGCTGTCAGATGTGCCTATGTTAGTTTTAGACCAATTTTTTTGGAACCCTGCTTAAGGGTTCCATTTTTATATTTTTATTTCTTCAAAACGATCTTTATCAATTTCTTTTGGTACTTCAATTGGATATTTATGTGTAAAACATCCATTACAAAAATCACTTACTTTACAACCTTTAGTAATTTCTTTTAAACTTTCTAAACTTAGGTATTCTAAAGTATCTGCTCCTATTTCTTTTCTAATTTCTTCTATGCTTTTTTCATTTGCAATTAAATTTTCTTTCTTATCAATATCTGTTCCAAAATAACAAATATCAACAAATGGAGGTGCTGCAATTCTAATATGTACTTCTTTTGCTCCAGCATCTTTTAATGTTTTTGTTATTTTGGTTAATGTATTGCCTCTTACAATTGAGTCATCTACTAATACAATTTTTTTGCCTTTTACAGTGTGATGTAATGGATTTAATTTAAGATTAATTAATTTTTTTCTTTTATTTTGTGTATTTTGTATAAAAGTTCTTCCAACATATTTACTTTTAATGAATACAATATCATATGGAATTTTAGATTCCTTAGAATAACCAAGTGCTGCATCAATTCCTGAGTCTGGAACACCTGCTACTATATCTGCATCAACTGGCATTTGTTTTGCTAAACATCTTCCTGCATTTTCTCTAAAAATATGTACATTTATTCCATCAATTGTAGAATCTGGCCTTGCAAAATATATATATTCAAATACGCATAATCCTTTTTTTTCGTTTGGCAAAAATTTTTCACTTGTAACTTTGTTGTTTGTTACAGTTACTAATTCTCCTGGTTCAATATCACGATCAAATTTTGCTCCTGTTATATCTAAAGCACAACTTTCTGAAGCAAATATAATATCTCCATTTTTACTATGTCCCATACAAAGTGGTCTAAATCCTTGTGGATCTCTTACAGCAATTAATTTTTGAGGTGATAAAATAAGAAGTGAATATGCTCCTTTAATAATTTTCATAGTGTTTTTTATTGCTTGTTCTATAGAATCTGTTTTTAGTCTTTCTCTTACAATTATATGGCAAATAATTTCTGTATCGCTTGTAGTTGTAAAAATTGCCCCTTGATCTTCTAATTCTCTTTTTAATTCTACTGCATTTATTAAATTTCCATTATGTACTATTGCTAAATTTCCTTTTTTATGCTTTACCACCATTGGTTGAGCATTTTCTTTTTTACTTACTCCTGTTGTAGAATAACGAACATGACCTATTGCCATTTTTCCTTCTGGCATGGCATTTTGAACTTCTTTTGTAAAAACTTCTGATACTAACCCTACATCTTTATGAAATTCAATTATCCCGTTTGAATTAATTGCAATACCACAACTTTCTTCTCCTCTATGTTGCAAGCCAGATAGTCCAATACAAACTTGTCCTATTAATTCTTCTTTTTCTTCTTTTGAATAAATTCCATATACTCCACATTCTTCTTTTAATTTATTAAACATTTTATACAATCCCTTTCTAAAAGTACTTTTAGTGCTCGTAAATTTCTCCTATATCTTTTCTATAATCTAATTTCTCATCTATGTTATTTTTCATTGCACCATATACTTTTTCTTTTGCCTGTGTCAATGTTGTGCCTGTCCCCATAACCGCAAATAATCTTGAAACTCCAACTGACATGTAATTGCCATTTTCTAGTTGTTTTGTGCTTGCAAAGTAAATTTTACTTCCATTTTTTTTGATGTTTTCTACTTTTAAGGAAAATTCACATGGTTCTGCTTTTTTTATTGCATATTCTGGACTTACTACATATACTGTAAAAGTATATTGATTTTTGAATTTACAGTTTTCTTTACTTAAGTCTTGGCTCCATATGTGTTCCATTATTTTTGTAAATGGTGTTTCTAATGTGTTTAATACATTGATTGCTTCTGGGTCGCCAAATCTAGCATTGAATTCTATAAATTTTATCCCTTGTTTGCTTTTGAAAAATCCTCCATATATTACACCTGTGAATTCTAATTTGTCTTTATTTACATATTGAATAGCATCTTTTATTAGTTTACTACATTTATCAATATCTTCTTGCTCTAAAAATGGTAGTCTTCCATTTTCAAAACTAAGACATCCCATTCCTCCTGTTCCTGGTCCTTTGTCTTTTTCAAATCTATATGGATAGTCAAATGTAGTTGGTGTTACTACAATGTTTTTTCCATCTGTTAATGCCATTACTGTAAATTCTCTACCCTCTATTTTGTCTTGAACAATTACTTTTCCATCTGATTCTAAGCAACTTTTGGCATATTCGTATCCTTCTTGTTTTCCTTTAAAATGTATTCCGCCTACTTTTACCCCCTTACCTCCAGTTAAACCTTCTGGTTTTATGACAAAATTGTCGTGTTGATAATTTTCCATTACTCTATCTAGCTCTTCTAGGCTTGTAATACAGGCATTTTTAATAATCATTTCAGGGGCTAATTTTTTTACAACTTCTAATGCATATGTTTTGCTCCATTCTAATTTTGCTCCTTTTGAAGTTGGCCCAAAAGTTTTTAGTCCTAAATTTTGTGCTAAATCAATTAATCCTTCTTGAAGCAAGTTGTCTTGACTTATAACACAGGCTTCTATTTGTTCTTCTTGTATAAATTTTTTTACTAATTCTTTATCAGATGCATTACCTATAATATATTTTCCATTTGTTTTTTTGACTGCTTCTACAATTGATGGATTTTCGTATGGTAATATTGCATATAAACTATATTCTTTACTAATTTGCTCTGCTAATACTGCTTCACGTCCTCCATGTCCTAACAATAAACATTTCATAATTTATTCCCTTTCTTTTATACATTAACTTCTATATTTAAATCTTTTATTAAATTTCCATATTTATTTAATACAGGATTTACTCTTTCTTCTATAAAATCTATTACTTGTCTTGGTGCTCTACCACATAAATTGTTTGGATTTAGAGCTTTTATAATTTCTTCTTTTGTAAGCCCAAATGTTTTATCTTTTGCAATTCTATCTACTAAATCATTTGGTTTTCCAAATTCTTTTACTTGTTTGCCCGCTTCCATAGAATAAACTCTTATTTTTTCATGTAATTCTTGTCTATCACCACCTTTTAATACTGCATTCATTAAAATTTCTTCTGTTGCCATAAAGCTAAGTTCTTGCATCATATTTGTTTTAATTACATTTTCATATACAACAATGTTTTGAGAAATATTAGCATATAAAATAAGAATTGCATCTACCGCTAAAAAACTTTCTGGTACACAAATTCTTTTATTTGCTGAATCATCTAAAGTTCTTTCTAACCATTGTGTTGCAGCAGTTATACTTGGATCTATACTTAATGCTATTACGTGTCTTGAAAGTGAATTTATTCTTTCACTTCTCATTGGATTTCTCTTATACGCCATTGCAGATGAACCAATTTGCCCTTTTTCAAATGGTTCTTCTAATTCTTTTTCATGTTGTAATAACCTCATATCGTTTGCAAATTTTGAACAACTTTGCGCAATTTGTGATAATAAACTTAATACCCTTGTATCTAATTTTCTAGTATAAGTTTGTCCGTGAAACTGAATAAACTTTGTCAAACCCCATTTTTTTTGCAATTTTACCATCAATTTGTTTTACTTTGTTTTCATCTTTAAATAATTTCATAAAACTTTCTTGTGTTCCTGTTGTTCCTTTGCAACCTAATAATTTCATATGATTTTCTACAAATTCTAATTCTTCTAAATCTTCTAATAAATCTTGAATCCATAAAGTAGCTCTTTTCCCTACTGTTGTTAATTGAGCTGGCTGAAAATGAGTATATCCGAGACACGCAACATCTTTATAATCTATTGCGAATTTTTTAAGATTTGATATAACTAAAATTAATTTTTGTTTTATTAATTTTAGTGCTTCATTCATTAATATAATATCTGTATTATCTGTTACATAACAAGAAGTTGCACCTAAGTGTATAATTGGCTTTGCTTTTGGACATTTTAAACCAAATTCATATACATGTGCCATAACATCATGCCTACATTCTTTTTCTCTTTTAGTTACTATGTCATAATCAATATTATTTATATTTTCTCTCATCTCTTTTATTTGTTCTTCTGTAATATCAATTCCTAATTCCTTTTCTGTTTCTGCAAGTGCTACCCAAAGTTTTCTCCATGTTGAATATTTATTATTATTTGACCATACATAATTCATTTCCTTGCTTGCATATCTTCCAGAAAGTGGTGTTGTATATATGTTATTTTCCATTACTACAAACTCCTTTTCTTGATTTTTTACGTCCCCATTATATAATATCTTTTCTTTTTGTTCAACAATTTTATTTCTTTTTATTTTTTCATCAAATTTAGGTGTCATTTAACTTCATGTTGGTTGTATTTTATTTCATGTAACGCACTAATACTGCACGTTTTGTTTAATTGGATAAATTTGTAAATTAAAAAAGTTTCCCCATTTTTTTTGATGAAAATTTAAAAGAAAAAATAATTGGAAAAAATAAAAAATAAATTATCCAC
>CANQHU010000084.1 GCA_947623945.1 uncultured Clostridia bacterium
TGCCGAACGGCATGATGTGGTGGTGTGAGAGGGGATGAAAATTTTATTTTATAAAATTTTCTACTCTACTCGATTTTATATTTCTTAATGCTTCAATTCTATCTTCAATACTAGGATGTGTTGACCAAAGGCTAGAAGATTTCTTCTTACCTTCTTTAGTATTTTTCTTAAATGGATTTACAATGTACATATTAGCAGTAGCACTATTTGCAGTAGCTAATTGATTATCATCTGCATCTAATTTTTGCAAAGCAGAAATTAATCCATCAGGGTTACGAGTAAATTCTACTGCAGTTGCGTCTGCTAAAAATTCTCTTTTTCGAGAAAGTGCAAGTTGCATTAAAGAACCAAAAATTGGAGATAATATTAAAAAAATCAATCCAATTAACATTAAAATAGCATTTCCATTATTATCATCATTATCTCTATCATTATCAATTCCACCCCAGAATAGCATTCTAGAAAACATATCTGATAACATTACAATAAAACCAACCATTACAGAAACTATGCAACTAAGACGAATATCGTAATTTTTAATATGACTCAATTCGTGAGCAATTACTCCTTCTAGTTCATAGTAGTCTAATTTGCCTAAAAGACCTGTTGTTACACAAATAACAGCATTCTCTGGATTTCTACCAGTAGCAAAAGCATTTGGTTGAGGATCATCTACCACATAAAGTCTAGGCTTAGAATTTAAACCAGAAGTAACCATCAAAGCATCTAAAATATTTACGATTTTTAGATCTTCCTCTTTGGTTGCTGGTCTTGCTTTATTAATAGATAAAACAATTTTATCACTGTAATAATATGAAGCCCAGGCAGATGCAATAGAAAAAACAAGAGCAATTACAATTGAAACTGCTCCTAACTCTAATGCATGACAAATGTAATAAACAATTAAAGTTATAACAATAATGAAAATGGTTATAATAATGCCAGATTCTATTTTGTTTTTCTTAATATCTCTAAACATCTTTAAAATCTACTTTCATAAATTTAATTTTACAAAATTAATTTCCAAAATCTACTTTTACATTTTTTCTAGCTTCTTCACTTTCAGCTTGGAATAATTCACGTGAAGTAAAATGGAAGATACCAGCAATAATGTTAGATGGGAATACCATTAACTTTGTATTGTACATTGTAACAGCATCATTATAAAATTGTCTAGAAAAAGAAATTTTATTTTCTGTATTTCTTAGTTCTTCTGATAATTCTGAGAAGTTTTGGTTAGCTTTTAATTCTGGATAATTTTCAGAAACTGCCATAATTGTTTTTAAAGCAGTTGATAATTGATTGTCCAAATTTGCTTTTTCTGCAACACTTCCGAGTGTTTGCCCAAGAAGTTCTAAGTTCAGAAATTTTTTCAAAAGTTTCTCTTTCGTGTGTCATGTAACCTTTAACAGTTTCAACAAAATTTGGTATTAAATCAAATCTTCTTTGTAACTGTACATCAATTTGACTCCATGCGTTGTCTACTTTAACTTTTGCTTGAACAAGACCATTATATAGTCCAATAACTGCTAAAACTAGTACAACAACGATAACTAAAATAATTATGCCTACCATATAAATTCCTCCTTACTTTTATTATATGTAAGATAATGATATCATATTTTGAAAATTTATACAATAAAATTATAAAAATTTGAAAAAAATGGAGTAATAAACCAAAAAAAGAGAACATATAATATACTATAACTACGAATGTTTATGAAAAAATTAACAAATTTGACAAAAATATCACATGATGGTATAATATACTCGTTAATACAAAAGGAGGAAAAATTCATATGAAAAAAGAGGAAAAGGCTTCCATTTCAATTATGAAAATCATCTGTATTAGCATCATATTAGTTTTAATATCAGGCATAGGTGTTATGGCAGTAAATAGCAAACTAAATGATGTAAAAATCGTTCTACAAAACGGATATGAAATGACAGCATTGACATCTAAGAAAAAAGTATCTGAAATTTTAGAAGAAAATAATATAATCTTAGAAGAAAATCAAAAAACTATACCAGATATAGAAAGCGAAGTAGAAGCAGGACAAAGTATCAAAATTATGGACAAATCATACCAAGAAGTCAAAATCGCTGAAATATCAGACCAAGGTGTAGAAACAACATTAGATGAACTATTAGAAAACTACACACCAATAACAGAAAAAATTGTAGTAGAACAAGTAGCAATTCCGTTTGAAACCATCACAAAAGATGCAGCCGGAGGAGCAGAAGAAAGAACGAACAAAGTAATACAAGAAGGAAAAGAAGGATTAAAAGAAATTACCTATAAAATAAAATATCAAAACGATGTTGAAATCGAAAAAACAGTGATTTCAGAAGTGGTTGTAAGAGAGCCAGTTAATAAAATAGTACAAATACAAAAAGTAACGACAAGAAGTAGCGCACCAAGAGTATCATATTCTGGTGGAAAATGGTCTTACAATGCAAGCGAATTCGATTTACTATGTGCAATTACAGCGCAAGAATCTAGTTCAAGTTACGAAGGATCACTTGCAGTTATTACAACAGCATGTAACAGAGCAGAAGCAAGAGGAACAGACCCATTAACAGAATATAAAAGAAAAGGACAATTTTGTTATACAATCGACTCTTACTGGAAAAGAAGACTAAATGGAAATTATGCAAGTTTTGTATCACAAGCTGTAACAGATGCCTTAAATGGAGCAAGAAATCATAATTATTATTCATTTAGATCAGCAGGTACACATTCAGGAGTAAACATTGGGGGAAACGTATATTTTTAAAAGAAATATTATAAAGAAATGTTCAAAAAGAGCATTTCTTTTTTATAATGTTTTGCAATTTTTAATATTTTATAGTAAAATAAAAACATACAACTTATAAAATAAAAAAAGGAAGGAAAAACAAAAAAATGAAACTAATTTCATGGAATGTAAATGGAATAAGAGCATGTGTAAATAAAGGATTCGAGGACTTCTTTAAAAAAATAGATGCAGACATATTTTGCATACAAGAAACAAAATGTCAAAAAGATCAAATAGAACTAGAATTTAACGGATACAAAAGTTATTGGAACAGTGCAGAAAAGAAAGGATATTCAGGAACAGCAGTATTTACAAAAAAAGAGCCAATAAAAGTAACATATGGAATTGGAAAAGAAGAGCATGACAAAGAAGGAAGAATAATAACACTAGAATTCGAAGAATTTTACTTAGTAAACAACTACACGCCAAACTCAAAAAGAGAATTAGAAAGATTAGATTATAGACAAATATGGGAAGACGAAATTAGAAAATACTTATTAAAACTAAACAAAAAAAAGCCAGTAATAATGTGTGGAGACTTAAACGTCGCACACAAAGAAATCGACTTAAAAAATCCAAAAACCAACAGGGGAAATGCCGGATTCACAGACGAAGAAAGGCAAAAAATGACAGAACTTTTAGAAGCAGGCTTTACAGACACATTTAGATATCTATACCCAGACAAAAAAGAAGCATATAGTTGGTGGTCATACATGGGAAGAGCAAGAGAAAAAAACATAGGGTGGAGAATAGACTACTTCATCGTATCAAACGACCTAAAAGAAAAAATAAAAGAAGCCGAAATCCATTCAGAAATTATGGGAAGTGACCATTGCCCAGTAGAACTAACTTTGTCAATGTCAAAGTAGGGACAGGCACTAACCCTGCAAAAATGTCAAAGTGGGGACAGGCACAACAACCGCATTAGAAAAATAAAAAAGAAAAAATGAAAAAGGAGAAACAGTAATAATGAACGAAATTAAAAACCATGGAAAAAAGTGGCTATACTGGTTTTTACTAGGAGTTGCCATTATAACAGTATACAAGTTATTTGATAATTTTGGAGATATAATGGGGGTAATATCAAAATTTTTTGACATTCTAGCACCATTCTTAGCAGGTGTATTTATTGCATACTTATTATATGTGCCATGTAGAAAAATAGAAGACGTATATCAAAATAGCAAGATAAAATTCATATCAAAAAAATCAAGAATATTAAGCATATTCACAGTGTGTACAATAACTTTACTATTACTTATTATTCTAATTAATTTTATTTTACCAGTTGTATTAGAAAGTGTAAGAGATTTAATAAATAACATTCAAAATTACTATGAAATTGCAATTGACAAGTATAACAACTTACCATCAGATCATATTCTAAAAGGTGAAATAGTAAATGAAGCAATAAAGAACATCCAAAATATTGATATAAAGCAATATTTCAAATTAGATACAATTATGGAATATGCAATAAGTGCAATTGATGCAGTAATAAGCGTATTTGATATTTTTGTAGCAGTAATTGTATCAATTTATATTTTAGCAGAAAGAACGCAAATACTAGCATTTATAAAAAGATTTGCAGAAGCGACCTTAAAAGAGAAAACTTACAGAAACATAGGAAAATATTTTAACAATACAAATGAAATTTTCTTCAAATTTGTAGCAAGCCAATTAGTAGATGCTATTGTTGTAGGAGTTTTAATTACAGTAGCAATGAGTATTATGGGAATAAAATATGCACCATTCCTAGGATTTTTAATTGGATTGTTTAATATGATACCATATTTTGGAGCAATTATTGCTGTAGCGGTTTCTGCAATTATTACACTTATAACAGGAGGATTATCACAAACTATATGGATGTTGATAGTTGTAATTGTTTTGCAACAAATTGATGCAAACATTATTAATCCAAAAATTGTAGGACAATCTTTAAAAATTAGCCCATTACTTGTTATTTTTGCAGTTACAGTTGGTGGCGCTTATTTTGGAATATTAGGAATGTTTTTAGCAGTTCCAGCAATTGCTGTTATAAGGATTGTAATTGATGATTATATAAATTATAGGTTAAAAACTAAAAAGAAACAAGAAATCACTGACATAAAATAAAGATTAACTAAATAAGGCAATCTGACAAACACAGAAAAGTTGTCAAATTGCCTTATTTTTATGATATCATAAATTAAGATAAAAGATATTGAATTCCGCCATTAGCTAAAACTGTAATACATCCTGCAGTAATAGTACCTAAAATAATTGGAGGAACCGCTTTTTTTGGTGGTATGTCTAAAAAGTTTGCAATTAAAGAACCAACCCAAGCACCTGTTGTAGGAATAGGAACTGCAACGAAAATAAACAAGGCAAAAGCAGTAACAGTTTGAAGTTTTGGATTCTCAGCAATTTTTTTAGTAGCTCTTTCAGAAGCCCAGTCAATAATTATTTTAAAAGGTTTCCATCTACCGAAAAAATCAAATAAAGGTCTAATATATTTTACAATAAAATAAACAGGAATAATATTTCCAATCAATCCACAAATAAAAGATGGTAAAACATCTAAACCAAATGCATATTGGGAAATAATTGCCGCATATCTAAGTTCTATAATAGGAGTTGCACCTAATATAATAGTTAATAAATATTTAATAATAAGTGGTAAACTAGTCATAATAAAAAAATCCCCCTATTTTGTTCTTTATTTTTTTACATTCTTTTGTATTTTACTATAAACAGAATTTAAAGTCTAGTATTTTACAATAAAAACTTTAAAAAGTTTTCTCAAAACTGTGACTCGTAAATGAAAATGTCTCAAAAAAAGATTTGATTTGTAAATAAAAATGTCTCAAAAAAGGAACTATAAA
>CANQHU010000085.1 GCA_947623945.1 uncultured Clostridia bacterium
GCGACCCGGAACGGGCTCGAACCGTCGACCTCTAGCGTGACAGGCTAGCGTTCTAACCAACTGAACTACCGGGCCATAAAAAAGATGGTGGTCGCTATAGGGCTCGAACCTATGACCCCCTGCTTGTAAGGCAGATGCTCTCCCAGCTGAGCTAAGCGACCGTTTCGTCTTTCAACGAAGTCTATTATACTAATTTTTCATATACTTGTCAAGTACTTTTTTAATTTTTTTTGATTTTGTGAAATAAAAAGTTAAATGCAAGTTTAAAAAGAATTAGTTGCAATTAGTAAGAATTTTTTATTTCAATTTTTATTCCTTCATCTACTTTTATTTTTGCATATCCACCTATAGGAAAAGTAAAAATTGGAGTAGTATGTCCAAAATCAGCATTTATTACAATAGGAATATTGTTTAATTCTTTTTTGCTTTTTAAGATTCTTTCCCATTTTTCATCATTCATTTCGCAATTTTTTTCTGCTCTACCAACTACAATGGCTTTTACATTTTTATTTTTTGCAGAATGTAAAAGTGATTGTAAATCTCTATCAAATTCTTTATTGAATGTTTTATTTACTAAACCATCGTCTTCAACAAATAATACTGTTTCTTGTAAATCTGGCATATATTCTGTTCCTTGCAATAAATTTAATGTGCATAAATTTCCACCAACTATTGTGCCTTCTGCTTCTCCTTTATTTATTATTTTCATACCTTCATTTTTTATAAATGTTCTATTTTCTTGTTCTTTGAACCAACTATCATTACTCCATTCGTTAGAACTTTCAATTTCTATTCTTTCAGTTTGCATAAACATTTTTTTAAAATATTTTTCTGTGTATTCAAATCCTTTTTTCATTCCAAAGCTAGAAAAATGAGGTCCTGAATATGTTACTAGCCCTGTTTTTGCATAAATTGCGTTTGTTAATGCTGTAATATCAGAAAAACCACAAATAATTTTGGGATTTTCTTTTATTAAGTTGTAATCAATATAATCTAGTATTTGATTTACATTGTAACCACCTATTACTGTTAAAATTGCTTTTACGTTTTTATCTTTAAACGCTTCATGTAAATCTTCTATTCTATCTTCTATACTGGCACAGTTATAGTCTTCTCCTATTGAATTTTGTACATTTTTTCCAAATGTTACTTTGAATCCTATATTTTCTAATTTATTTTTTGCACTTTCTATAACTTCTTTATTTAATATGCACATACTTCTTGATGGGGCAATAACTCTTATTTCATCTCCTATATTTAATTTACTTGGAATAATCTTGTTCATATATATTTCTCTCCTCTATTTATCTATAAATGTTATATCAAACTCTTTTAATAATTTTATAATATCTTGTTTATTATTAGGTTCTACTCTTCTCCCTAATATTCCAATTTTATTTGCTGTTTCATAACTTCTATTAGTGTCATCATCATCAATAAATAAGCATTAATTTTTCATATTTTTTATCATTTCTTTTTTGAATTTCTTCTATAGCTGCATTACTACTAATTTGACCTAAATCAAAAATTATATTTTTTACCACTAAATTACACTCCTTATATTTTTTATTTGTTTTGTATAAATTCATCTCCATATATCACCATTTATATGTTTTGTTAATGCCATAATAAAAGCATTTTTTGTTCCCATTAATACTTTCATTTGACTTCCATCTCCTTTATATATCTATAAATTTCACCCCAATTATTTACTTCTTTTATATAATCATTTTCTTCCAATTTAGTTAAATTAGTATCTCTAAAATATAATGTCTTTATTTTATTATCTGCTACTTTTTTTATAATTTTCCAGTCATCATCAATCATAATGTCTACTTTCTCATTTTTACAAATTTCTAATTTGTCTTCCACTTTCCAGTAATATTTATTAAATTTTATATTATTTTCTTCTAATAACCTTATTGCATCATCTTTCATTTCTTTTACAAAGCCACCTCTTGCAGTAATAACAACAAATTCATGTCCTTGATTTTTCAATAAATTATATACGCCTATAAAACCTGACATTAGATTACTTTCTTTTGATACTGTTAAAAAATATCTTTCAATAAATTCTTTCTCTTGCTCATTTGTCCAATTATATCTAGCTTGAAATTTTGGTTCTTCTTTATTTATTAAGTTATTTCCTTTTAAAATATCTATATCAAATATTTCCTCATATGTCCTAAATGTTGTTTCACTATCTATTACTACTCCATCTAAATCTATTCCTATTTTCATAACTATTACCTCATATTATTATTTTTAAACCACTCTGCAAATAATTTTAATGCTTCCTCAGACCCATCAACTTTTCTTCTATCTTCTCGCTCTTTAACATCCATTTCTGCAAGAGTTTTTTCAAAATGTTCTGGTTTAAATATATACCATAAATCTGACCACTTTTCTTCTCTATCTTTTCCTTGAATTTGATTTGCTAAATTTCCTGGGTGTTTACCATAAAAATAATGTATTTCTTTGCCATCATGATATGCTAGACATTCTTCAAATCTACATTTTCTATTTTCTTTTCCTTGCATTAATTTTAATATACCATCAATTCCTATTGTATCTAATGAAAAGTTAACAAATGCTCTTGGAAATCCATTTAATGCTTCTATAAAAAAGCCTGTATCTAATGCTATACATGGTTTTTTCACAACTTCATATGCTTGTTTTACTTTTGCAGTTACTATTTCTTTTATATCATCACTTCTAGGTTCATCTAACTCAAAATCATATATACTAAATTTTATATTGTCAAAATACCTTTCAGCTGATTTTGCTTTTCCTTTATTGTGTGTTACAAATACTATTTCTTCCATTATTTTATACTTCCTTATTATATTTTCTTTTTATTTTTTCATTTAACTTTTTATATACTGGTTTCATTTTTTCTTCATTTGTAAGTTTTGTTGCTTCTTCAATTGGAATCCATTTTATATTGCTGTTTTCATCTTCTTTAATTCTTAGTTTTTCATTTTCATCTACCTCTAATAAAAAACAACAATCTAAATGCAAATGAGATGATACAAATTTTCCTCTTTTTATATGACTATCTACTAATTGCTATCTCCATCAGCATGTCCGCCTGTCCATGCCCATAATTTTATTTCAGCAAAATGCGAAAGTATTATTTGCATTGTACATGGATTTCCAAATATTACTATATCATCTGCTACATCTTCGTCATGAAAGTCATTTATCTTTTGTTTAATTTCTTTATATTCTTTTGATGGTCCTTTATCTGTATCACAAAATATTAATACTAAAGAATATGAATCTGATTGATATTTTTCTTGATACCTTGCTATTATTGTATTTATTGACTTTGCATTTACTGTAATAAAATCATATTTATTAGAAAATACTGCCTTACTTTTTAATGTTTCAATATACTCTAATTCTTCATATCCCTCACATATAATACATATCTTTTTTCCTTTATATTTCCTCATTATCCACCTCCAATAAGGTAGATATTAAATCCGGTTCTGGTATTGCCCCAAATTCACCTTTAATATATTTCTCTTGTATATTTGATGTATCTCTTACTCCATTTTCTGCATAACTAAATTCTTTTAATGAATATAAATCTGTTCCATTTTCATCTTTATCAGTAAACCATATTTGTTCTTTTCTAAACATTCTTTTGCAGTCTAATAAACTTATATCATGCAATGTAGCTATCAATTGTGCATTTTTATTTATTTCATTATTAAACATACTAATTATTGCTCTTGTAATTTTAAAGTGTAAACTACTATCTAACTCATCAATTACTAATGTTTTACCTTGTTCTATTGCTTCTATTACATAACTTGCAAGAGCTGCAAATTTTCTTGTTCCTAATGAATCAAATATGATACTTGGTACTGCTCGCCCTTTGTAAACTGATACTATTTTTATTTGATCCATAAAATTTTGATTTTTTAATATTTTTTCGTCTACAACTTTTCCATCAATTTCAACGTCTAAATCTTCCACATACATATAGTCATCTAAATATAAATCCGCATTCTTAATAAACTCAACGACCTTTTTTGTTTCATCATCTTTATTTTTTAACATCTGTATTGTTTTTGAGTTTGGTATCTTATTCATATCTACTACTTCAATACTATTTGCTATACCTGTTAATATTGTTTTTATTTTATCTAGTATTGGAAATTTCTCAATTTGTACTGTATATATTAAAATATTGTTATTAGAAGCTATATTTAATACTTTTGCTAATTCTTCATCTCGTGGGCATTCATATTTTTCATTAATTGTATCTTTTAAAAACATTAATTCTTCTTTTTCATTATTATATTGATCTTTTACTATTTCACACATTTTTTCATATATATACATCATTTTTTTATCATCATACTTATACTCATAATAATATTCTTTTTTATCATATATAAATGAGATTGCTTCTTCACAAACATTATTATTAGTAAATATATTTGAATCCAAATGTATTTCTTTGTTTAGTAAAGTTCCTTTAATAGCTTTAATACAATTTATTAAAGTAGTTTTTCCTGTATTATTTGGTCCATAAATAGCTGATGATTTTAATATATTTAAATTATCATTTATATTAGTTATATTTGATGAGAATTTTTTTGTTCTCATATCTGCTTTAAAACTCATTTCTATAGTATTATTAAAAGCAAAACAATTATTAAATTTTAAACTCGTTATCATAATAAAAACCTCCAACTTATTATTAGTATATCATATTTTTATTTTTTATGCAATAATAATGCATAAAAAATATTGTTTATTATATAATATGCCCACTTTCACTTAAAATACACTTATAAAAAAGAATTGTAACTTCAATTCGTAAATTTTATTTACAAATCAAAACAGCTATTAACAGTATTTGCAAAATCTTTTTCTACTTCATATTTTACATATGGATCATTATCTGAATAAAAACAAATTATATCATTTGTATATTGTTTTACATCTTCTAAGTTATCAAAATACATTGATTTATTAACATTATCATATTCTTCATTTATTCCTAGATAATTATTAAATCCACATACAAATATTAATTTTTTAACTTTTATTTTATTTTCAGTTAGAAACCTTGATATAAATACTGGTGCTATGCTATGACCTATAATTATTGTATTTTCATTTATCAATCCTAAATCCAAGTAAACCTTTAATAATTTACTCCAATTTTCATAATTTTGATAACCTACTCCTATTGGAAAATGTGGCACATATACTTGTTTGCCCTCATCTTCTATAAAATCATGTAGCCAACTAAACCAATTTCCAAATGGGCTTCCAAAACTTCCATGTATTATAAAATAATTTTCCATTTACTTTTCCTCCAATATTATATTTATATATGGTATGTGGAATCAAGCACTGCCACACACTCCACATGGCTCAGTGTTATACGGTTGCAGTGTCCTTTTAACCTCGATGTCATACCATAGATATGTAACAAATAAAAAAATATTTCTTAGAAATCTAAATTATAATATCTTTTTGAAACATCTAATCTTTATTTTCAGTTTCTAATAATAATTTATCAAAATCAGATTGATAAAATCTATCTTGTTTTACTCTATATTTTTCAAATTCAGTTAGTGCTTTTTCTTCAGCTATTTCGTGTGATATCTTTCCTGCATCTTT
>CANQHU010000086.1 GCA_947623945.1 uncultured Clostridia bacterium
AAGACTATACAAAATTCTTTGCTGTTGCTGAAAAACAGCTTAATCAGACCGACTACTTGACAAAAAGGGGAATATCTTCTGAAATACAGCAGAAATTTCACTGTGGATATGTTCCTAACTTTATGTATAAAGGCAATCAGACAACACCGGCAGTGATAATTCCGACTTCTGACCATTCTTTTATGTGGAGAAGTACTACCGAGAACATCAAGCAAAAGAGAGGAACTGCCCATATTCTCAATCCGTCTGCCTTGAATAACCAATATTGCTTTGTGGTTGAGGGCGAAATTGACTGTATGAGTGTTGATGAGTGCGGCTTTGCCTGTATCGGCTTAGGCTCTACAAGCAATATTAGCAAGATATTCAATTATGATACTTCAAAGACAGTACTTATTATTGCGATGGACAACGACCCTGTAGAACACCCAAGAGGACAGGAAACGGCTGTTAAACTTGCATCGCTTTGTGATGAGCAACGACTGCCTTATATTGTCGCTCCTGATATATGGTATGAATGTAAAGATGCTAATGAACTGCTTATGAAAGACCGTACAAGGCTTATAAAAAGCCTACAGACGTATGCAGACCGTGCTATAACACTTGATAAAGACCAATGGTTTAAAGAAATGTTGGAGCGAAAAAAAGCTAATTCTGACTGGCGTAGTGGTCTGATACGCAACAAATCTGACAATGCTGTAAAGAACAATATGATAAATCTTGAACTGATATTCCTTAACGACCCTAATTATAGCGGAAAAATAGAGTTTAACGAACTTACACAAATGCGAACTCTTGACCGTAAGGAATGGAAAGATGTTACCGAGAACAGAATAAAGCTGTATCTTGAAAAGAAATATGGTCTTACTTCATCAATAGACAGCATAAATCAGATATGCAGTATCATTGCTGATGATAACTCCTATCACCCGATAAAAGAGTATCTGAACTCTGTACAATGGGACGGTATACACCGCATAAAAAGCGTATTTACGGACTTTTTAGGAGCAACCGACAATATATATACCCAATCAGTAGCCATTGTAACGTTTGTTGGTTGTGTGGCTCGAATAATGCAGGCTGGTGTGAAATTTGATACCTGCACCGTTCTAACAGGCGGTCAAGGCGTGGGAAAATCTAAGTTTATCGCAAAAATAGCTGTCAAGCCTGAGTGGTTCACCGACGGAGTAACATCATTTGATGGTAAAGACTTCTATGAAAGCATTCAGGGTAAGTGGATTGTTGAACTTGGCGAGGGTACAGCGTTTCAGAAATCAATCAAAGAACGCAGTAAACAGGCAATTACAAGCCAACAAGATTTTTACCGTAAACCTTATGGAAGAAACCCTGAACAACGTCCAAGACAATGTGTCTTCTTTGGAACGACCAACAATTACGATTTCCTGAAAGACGAAACGGGCGACCGCCGTTACTATCCGATAGACGTAAACATAGCTAAAGCCACCAAAAATATAGACAATGACCTTACGCCTGAGTATGTTGGTCAGCTTTGGGCGGAGGCTGTACAGCTTTATAAGAGCGGTCAAAGCATTTACATTCAGGATAGTCAGGTGCTTGCTTTAGCTGAACAGGAACAACGGAAACACTTTGATGAAAGTCCATTGCAGTCAGATATAGCTAATTTCCTTGAAATTCCTATCACAACAGGCTGGTATAATGCAAGTCTGGAAGCAAGACGTATGCACATCAGGAACTATCAGAACGGCAATACATCAACCGGAGCATACAAGCGTGACCGTATTTCTGTCAAGGAAATAGCTTGTGAATTATACGGTTATGAACTCAATCAGCCTATTGACCGCCGTTTTTCGCTTGATATTGCCCGTACCCTTACGGCTTTAGGTTGGTCAAAGAATGGTAAAGCAGAACGCATTTCTCCTTATGGAGTAGTAAAAGTATATTATAAATAACGACAATACTCTCTTATTTTTACGAATAAGAGAGTATTTTTTTTTTTGTAACCAAGTGTAACCAATTTGGCTTTGGTTACACTTTGGTTACACTTTTGGTTACAGCATTTTACCCCTATAAATAGCCATTTTTTATATGTTTGTAACCAAGTAACCAAAAAAACGGTAAAAACTTTTGGCTCACTTACCAACGGTTAACCCTTGGTAACCGACAGTTAAATATAAGGAAAAATTGGTTACATTGGTTACACTTTTTTGAATTTTGGCTAAATATAGCTTTAAAACCCTGTAACCAATTTCAGTTACATTTATAGACGATTTAAGCAAAAATGTCTATTAAGTGGTGTTTATTCACAGAATGTTAACAATTCCCCCAACGGTTAACCGGTGGTAAGATGCATTTTTTACCACCGTGTAATGTTTTTTGCTTATAATAAAATAATATTATATATATAATATTATTTTATTATATAAAAAAGACTGTTGGAAAAAGTTCTCCAACAGTCACTTTTCTTTTAAGTTATTCAGTGTCCCCGAATGTTAACTGCCCTTTTACAAAGTCATCATTGTGAATATCCTTAGCAGAAGTATTTGCTTTGAGGAACTTGTTCCGTCCCTCCACTCTGTCAACTAAGATATAGCCATGTTCTTCAAGTTCCTTGATACAGCGGTGGATGTTCTGACGTTTTATACCGAGTTTGTCAGCCAATTGTGCCTGTGTATAACTTTTGGTAAGCAGTAGCATAAGCACTCGATAGTGGTATGCTGTAGTGAAATTGCTTGTAGCCAGCAGTTCAAGATATTCTGTTGTAAGTTGCTTTTTCATTTTCTCTCACTTCCATTTATAATATATAGTGATTACATTAATAATCATACCATATTTAATTTTATTTGTCAATATGCAACCAAATAATATTTTGTTTGTAATTGGATTTGATTACAATAAATGTAATATTATTATATTATAATTATAATCAAATATGATTATTATATTTTTATGAATTTGTAATTAAATAACATTATTTTTTGTAATTATTATTAATTACAATAAAACTATATAGATTACATATGTAATAAAATAATATTACAGTTTTGCCAAAAATAGTAATCAAATAACATTATATTTGTAATGTTCATAAGTAAAAAAAGGGAGTGCAGAGGGAACGGATGCCCCTGTTGGAATTGTGTTGTGGAGCATAGCGGAATGACATAATTACTACAGGGTTATTGACACCACCGCCAACTTGTGCTATAATCAAATGAAAGGAGTGACAATTATGCCCAAAACGATAAGTTTTCACAATGGTACAGTGTGGAGCAGAGGACACAACGCTCGTGATGAACGGTACATAAAAAAGCAGGAACACATTGATACTTCCCTCTCAGCCAATAATGTTATTATTTGCGATGTTCCTGTTCGGCAAGCGTATGAAAAAATTTTCGGACAAGCTGTGCAGGAATATAACAGCCGACAAAAGAGAGCCGACAGAAGAATTGGCTGTTACTATGACAAAATCAAACAGGACAAACGCAAGCACCCTGTTTATGAGTGCATTGTTCAAATTGGTGATAAAAATGATACTGGCAATTCTGCGGAATTGGAAAAGCAAGCTCTGATTAGATTTGCTGAGGAATGGGGCGAACGCAATCCGAATTTGCATCTCATCGGAGCTTACATACACGCTGATGAACCCAACGGGACAGTTCACTTGCACTGCGACTATATACCCGTTGCAGAGTGTTCAAGGGGTATGGCGTTACAAAACAGCTATGACAGAGCATTGCAACAGCAGGGTTTCGAGTCTGAAAACGTGCATCAGACTGCCCAAATAGTTTGGCAGGATAGCGAAAGAGAGGCATTATGTGCTATTTGCCGAGAGTTAAACATAGACGTTCAGCGTAATCAGGGCATAGGAAAAGGCAGAGAATATTTGACACCGCAAGAATACAAAAGAGCTAAAGATAAAATGGCTGAACAGATTGGAACGGAATTACAGCCACTTAAAGACGAACTGGAAGAATATAGAATGCTTAAAATTTCCGAAAAAGCCCCTGAGTTAGATGAGAAGAGAGTTCTTTTTCAGCAACGTGTTTCAGTCCCGATTGATGAACTGGAAACACTTAAAAAACAGGCTAAAGCATACCGTACAAATCGAAAAGAAATTAAAGCACTTAGAGATAAGAAAATTGAACTTGATAAGCAGCAGCAACAGCTTGATGAACGTTCTAAAAGTCTTGACGAGCAAAAAGAACAACTTGAAAGGGACAAGCAAATATTAGAAAGTGATTATCAGAACGTTATTGAAATGTATGACAAGCAACGTAATATCAACGAATTGTTAGAACGTGCAGAAGATGACATATCAGTTTTAACTGATAAAAACCTCTCATTAAGTCGCACTGTTAATAATCAGACTGGAACTATACAAGAACTTCAAAAGCAAAATACGGAACTTAAACAAACACTTAGAAACGCATACGAAAGTCTGACTTGTGTCACAAAAGCTATTGGCATGTTGAAGTATTCAGATGATGATTATAAAGCAAGTTTGACAGAACAGCAGGGCAGATTGATTGATGCTATCGCAAAATATTCTGAATATTGGGCAAAATATGACGGCTTTGATGATTTGGCTGAAGATATAAGAAAACATATTGGTATCAGCAAGGGCATACAAAGTGAAATAAATGAATTAATGCCAAAGAGAAATCGTGGACGTGGTGGCATGAGCCTATGATTGAAGTGTAGTGTATTACAATACAGTGTTACAAAATAAAAAGTGTGTCACTGTGACACACTTGAAAACGCCGGATTTAAGCCGCACTTTTTACATTTAGTCTTGACAAATCAAACATAACCAATTATAATAATAATTAGCAAATAGCCGCTAAGGTGCAGCAACACCTTAACGGCAGGAACAGCACGTAATCTCACACCAAAGAAATTACTATACTATATCTTGATTATATCAAACAAAAAAAGTTTTGTCAAGACTTTGACCGATAAATTCGAGAAAATAGTAAGTTGTTGTTCCCTATATTTGCGAATATAGGGTATTTTTGTACCCTTTTGCAGAAAATACGTTAACAGGAAAGGACTTACTATGGAATTAAATGAATTAATTACAACAATCAAACCATATCTTCTTGACTATGTTCAGGAAGTCACAGAACCGTCAAGAAACGGTGGCAAGAACCAGTACATATGTCCGTTGTGTAACAGCGGTACAGGCTCTCATCACTCTGGAGCGTTTACCGTGTACCCTGATAGTAACAGCTATCATTGCTTTGCCTGTGATGCGAATGGTGACATATTCAACCTGTATGGAGAAATAAACCGCATCAGTGACTTCAAGACTATTGCCGACGAACTGTCAGCTAAGTATAATATTCTCTCCTTACAGCCAATAAAACCAAAGAAACGGTCAACAAAGCCCGTTCAGGCTAAGGAAGAAAAAGACTATACAAAATTCTTTGCTGTTGCTGAAAAACAGCTTAATCAGACCGACTACTT
>CANQHU010000087.1 GCA_947623945.1 uncultured Clostridia bacterium
CTATTCAAATGAAAGAGAACAGAAATTATGTATAACATTGATTGGGCAACAATAAAAAATGGTTCGAAAGGTTTTGAGGAATTGGCCAGAGAATATGTAAAAGATGTTTTTTCATTTCCTTATGGCGATTGGAAATCAACAGCTGCTACACATGATGGTAACAAAGATGCATATACTATTATTATTGGCTTTCATCCAAATTTATCGGAGAATGAAGTTTGGTGGATGGAGGCAAAATATTCTACCGAGCGACTTTATTTATCGCGCTTTAAGCTAGATGCAACCATCGTAAGTTCTATCTTTAATCGTTCTGTAAAGAAAATTATTTTTGTAACTAATATAGATATAAAAGCCAAAGTAATATCGGATGTTCGAACAGCTCTTTATAACGGGACTACCTGTAGGGAATCATATTTTTGTACGAAGAAAGCATTGGAATTTTGGTTATATAAACATCCTGCCATATTTAAGACTTATTTTGATACTATATTGCCATTCAACCCTGATTCAAAAGATTTATTTGTTTCAGAGGATATAAACATATATTCTACCTTAAATAAAATGAGAGATGTTGAATCATTAAACAACATAATAACAAACAAGCTTTATGAAGCGCACTTTAAGATAGTTTCTAATTGTAATCAGAAAATTATAATATCTTCTGCTAGAAAAGGAATAAAAAGGATATCGGAATCATCTGCCTATATTCAAAAGGGAGAAAACCCAATAGTAGTACAATTTAAAGTAGAGGATAATTATTTTGATTATAAAAAACATTCTATTGGTGGAACCGAAAAAAATAATCTTTGCCTTTTTAAAATAAATAAGAAAATTTCTGTAATAACACAATATCCATTAACAATTTTGAAAAACGAAAAGGCACAAATCAAAATTGCTTCACAGATAAAATTTGAACAAGACTTTAAAAAGTATAAGTTTAATCAGCAAGCGGTTTATTGGCTAATAGATGGGACGACAGGGAGCGGAAAAACAACATTTATACAAAAATGTGCGGAAGAAAAGGCTATAAAAAATATTAATTATCGATACATTAGCTTTACTAATAATTCAGCAAATAATATTTTAGAACTAGTTTCTGTTATATTTTTTATTCTTTTTCCATATATATATATGGAAGATATTACTGTGGAATATATAGAAACGCTTAAAATAAATTGTGTTTTAAAAAATATATTACATGATTTAAAAATAAATACTGCAGATGAGCATAAATTAATTGAATATATAGATGCTTTACTATCCAATAGAACCAAGTTATATCCAGACGGAATGCAGATTAATCCTAAAATTATAGTTTTAGATAATTTGGAATTGTTAAATAAAAATAATATTCAGTTTTTATTTTTTATTATGCAAACGGCGCAGAAATTATCAATAATGTTTCTTCTTTCCTGTCATTCATATTTTATAGAAAATCCAGAGTTCAATTCACATAGAAATACACTAGTTTTTAATCGATATCACTTTGAACTTACAGTTAATGACATTATCGAAAATATGGAGTCTCAATTCTCCTTTACTTTTGATATAACTAATGGGCTGATAGAATATTTTTTTCCTAATATTATTGTATTCAGCAATTATATTCAATATGTTACGGATTTGTATAATAGTATAACTAGTATTGACGATTTTATACTAACTTATATATCTTTTAAACAGAATTACATTTCAGATGAATATATTAACAGCCAATTTATGTTCGTTGCTGATAATTACCCAACAGCTTGGAGTGTATGTCAAGATATATATAGTTGTAGGAATGGTATAAGTATTTCAAATGACAATAAAAAAGAAATTGCTTTTTTGTTAAAATATGGATTAATACAATATAATGAATTTAATAATTTAATTCCTATTAATGACATATATTTTCTTCATTATCGAAAAAAATATCTTTGTATTTCTGATAGTTTAAATTCTGTCGAACATATGATTTGGAAGTTGGTCAATATGTTATTACCTGAAGAATTGGAAGATTGCTACAGAGAAATACATAGTTTACGATATAATGAGGAATTTCAGACAGTTAACTACATATTAGAAAATGTGTTTGAATATACCTCCTTAGATACTTGTAAAAAAACATGGGGAGAAGAATTATTTTACTTATTATATTTTGAATATACCTATGCAGCTATTAATTGCAACAGTATAATTACAGGATATGATAATTTACAATATATATTTCAAAATATCAAAGGAACATCTTCTGAAAGGTTACAAGTTTTGTTGTTGGAAACAATTTTTGAATTAATAAATTGCGATTACAATAACAGCAACTATTCAAATTGTAAGAAATATTACAACATATTTAATAATGAATTTTCAATATTGGCTAAGCGGGGCATTATTCAAGGAGATTGCACCCAAAACTTGTTTTGGGTTCTGAGTACTGGATATATGTTACTCATTGAATCAACGGAAAACGCTGCCAATGTTTTAAATAATGCTGAGAAATATAGAAAATTCTTATTAGATAATTATCCATACCATTACATTGATTTTTGTAGACAATTTTCAAAAACATTATATCTTTTGGATTGGGACAAGGCTTGCGAATGGCAAAAACTTGCGTTTGATGCAATTGATGAAAAAAATAACTTGGAGTCAAAACAAACATTAACAATTGAATTTAGCTATTATTTTACACAATATTTAAAAACTGAAAAGGCTAATTTCTTAAAGAGAATGCAAAAAATAATGTCTGTTGCAAAGCATAAAATATATAGTTCTTACAGACATCAGCTTTTTCTGTATTGTGGATTATTATATATATTAAATAGTAGAGAAGAAGCAGATGCGTTATTTTTTAAAGACGTTATATCCTTAAGACCAATTCGTAAAAAAATGAAGGGACATTATCATATGTTATTATCCCTCCACTTTTTAAAACATAATAAAATAACGGAGGCAAGAAAAAGCATAGAAAAATCTATTGAAATTTTAAAGGGATTAAAAACAATAGAAGATATAGCAATACATAATAGTATTGTAATAAAAAACGTGTCTCTTAATAAAATCCAATTCAAATTTTGTACATCAATGTCATTAAATTGTGACACTTTTTATTTGGATCCGCGTATGTAAAATATTTTAATCTCTCAGGGTAAATTTCCGCAGCTCTACTACGGGGAGTTTCATCTTAAAGTAGTATCTGTAATATGTGGTTGTAAATGGTGTCGTATTTCCTCCGCGCTAAAATAGGTTACATACTCATTTACAACTACTATTTTTTTTAAAGTATGAAAAGAGTATACAAGCCAGCGTTTACGTTCTGCCTCTGATTTTGAAAATTCAAAAACTTGCCTTATTAAAAGATTATAAAATCTTTCAAAAATTTTGTAGTAGTCAAATATGTATTTGTCATATAGTTTTTGCTCTTTCAAATGTTTTCTTATTATAATGAATATCTTTTCAAGATCATCAAAATGCTTTTCAGAAATAGATTGTACAATAGATCCTATTCTTTTATAGTGATGATATTTAGTGTTTGGAATCGTAACAATTATTCCATTTGCTAATAATGTTTGAAATCCCCAAAAAATATCTTCATAATACACATCTTCCAAAAAGGTTATTTTATGACTTATTAAGTAATCTCTCTTATATATTTTATTAACAGGAGACGGGCTAATTTCAATTCCAAAGTCATATTTGCCTGACATTATCTGAAATGCTGTTGTTCCATTAAAAATCTGTATATCACCATATTTACATTTATAATAAGGTTCTGCAACTACTACATCATAATTACGCACTAGACTGTACATACCAATATCAGCCTGTTCTTTTTCCAAGACAGGAGTTGCCTTTTGTAAACAGTCAATATCAATCCAATCATCACTATCAATAAATAAAATATAATCTCCTTTTGCAATTTCTAAACCGCGATTTCTGGCACCGCCTGGACCATAACTCTTTTTTAAAAATATATATCGTATAGGTACTGCTATTAATTGATATTGATCCACAATATCTTGACTGCTTTCATCGGAACAATCATCTACTATAATCACTTCAAAATTTTTAAATGTTTGATTCACAATAGAATCCAAACATTTTCTGAGATATTTTTTAGTGTTCTTAATAATAATAATAATACTGTATTTATACATACATATCTCCTTTTAATAAGTGTTCAATTTGATCTATTCTTGATTCAAATTGGCATTCAACTGCTCCCCTAAGTGCCTTTTCTTTAAGTTTTTCATATAATTGCGGAGAATCTAATATGGATTTCAAACCGTTAAAAATTCCCGCTTCTGTATTCTCCACTAATAACCCATACATACCATTTTGTAATACATCTCGATTTCCAGAGCAGTTTGTTGCTAAAATTGGAAGTCCGAGGCATAATGCTTCACACAAAACCAAAGGATATCCTTCGGTTATGGATGATGAAATTAATAAATTGGCATTTTTCATATATGAATAAGGATTTCTTTGAAATCCTGTAAAATGTACATATTCTGATATGTTTAGTATATGAGATAATTCTTTTAATGAGTTTTCTTCACTACCCTCACCTATAAGATATAGATGAAAACGATATCCTGCATGAAACAATCTTCCCATTGAATAGATTAATCTACTTTGACCTTTTCGGTTAACTAAACTTCCAACAACAACACATGTAAAATTACTATATTTAAGAGGGCTTATTTCTGCAAAATTTTTAATTTTAACTATATTTATTGGATTATTGATAACTATTGCATTTTTTAGTTTGGTTCCAAAAAGGTTTTCAAATCCCTTTCGGGCATTTTCAGAAACAAATACAACATGATTCATTTTCAAGTAACATTCCTTTTCTTCTTCCAACGACTGAAAATATGAATATGTCCAATGTACTTTTTCTAAATCAATGTGAACCCAAGCAATCTTTCTGGAGAGCTTATTGTTGCTGTTAGCTAATAATTTGGTTGGTGGGCCTTCTAAGAAGGCAATTTCCACATCAAAATTGCAATCTATTTGTTTTTTATAAAATTCTATTAAAATATCTGAATCTTTGGGGAATTCCTTCTCACCATTTGTTACATCTATCATGTATTGTACTTTTATATATGAAGGTACATCATTTAAATAAAGTCCTTTATTTTTAATTAACAATAAAGTTACATCATATTTAGGTGGGGTCAAATACTCTAACAATGTTAATAGAACTTTTTCTGCACCTCCACCTGCAAGATTATTTTCGATAATTAATACTTTCATATAATATTTTTTTACCCTCCTTACATTTATTGGTAAGCTAAATATGGAAGAAATAATTA
>CANQHU010000088.1 GCA_947623945.1 uncultured Clostridia bacterium
CGGTCTCCAAAACCGCGTGCCGAGGGTTCAAATCCTTCTGCCCCTGCCAGCAACGGTGACGTTGCATCCAGTCCGCGGACTAAATTAGTTCGCGGATTTTTTGTTTTATACACGCGTTGTTTGTTACATATAGATAAAAACCCGGCTTAAACATTGCGTTTAAGCCGTTTTTCTGTGTCTTTATGCTTTATGGCACGCGGTCTGTTTTACCGCTTTTGACGCTCTTTATGAGCGTCAATTTTCGTATCTGGTCGCATCTGTTTTTAATGATTCCGTCTGGTACATCATCAAAATAGCATCAATTAATCGTGGTGTTTTTGTGCTTTTCTTTGTTTACTGTGGTGCAATATTTGACCACCCGAGCAGTGAACAGCACCTTTTCTGTTAGACATTTGATATAATGTCTAACAGAAAAGGGTGAAATTTATATGTAATAAAAGGAAAATAAAAAAAGTTGAAAAACAATGAGAATTTGAATTTTTAATATTTAAGAATTTAGATATTTGTCTGCAACACTATTTAAATCTTATTAATAAAACCGGTTATGTAAGACAATGATTAAAATTATAAAGAGAGTTATTAATAAGTTAAAACGAATAAATCAAGTGAAATTGTTTGTTAAAAATGTATAAATATAAATTATTTTTTTATTAATAATATAGAAATTTATAAAGATATATTGTATTTTTTATAAGAAATTGTATAATATTAGAATATAAGCTTTAAATATAATTTATTGATTTTGTATTAAAGTTTGGAGGAAATATCATGGGATCATCAGTTAGAAAAACTACTGTAAAAATCAAAAAAATATTAAAAGAAACAGTAGAATCAAATCCGTTAGTTGATTGTAAAGAAGTAATACCACAAGTTGCAGAAGAAGCACTACGTTCAAAAAAAATAAAAGGCTATTTTGCAGATAAAGATTTTGCTGCTCTTGTTACTGGCGGTTTTGCATGTTTAAAAAAAGTAAAAGAAACAGGTATTGATGTGTTTCTAAAAGAGTATGATATTAATAATAAAAAACCTACTGCTATTGAAATACAAAAAGTAATAGAATCAATTCTTGACAAGATTGAAAATGAAAATGGAGAAATTGATTCAATATTGATTTTAACTGCATTTCAAAGTGCAATGACGAATGTGTTGATGAATAAGTTAACTGAGCCCTCGGAGTTTTTGAATGTTTTTTGTGAAATTTTTATAACTATGATTATAAGAGAAGGTGCAAATGAAGCTCTAATAACTTATTTTAAAGATACATCAGTAGAGACTTTTAATAAGAATATTGAAACGTTTGCAAAGAGTTATGTTAAAGATAATTTTTCTGAATTAATAATTAAATGTAACAATGGAGAATTGCACATAAATGAATTGATACAAAAGTTACAGGATATTCTGAATATAAATTAAGGAGTTATAAATATGATTATTGCTCATCCTAGAGATAGACAACCTTTTGAACTTAGATGTAATCAACTAATATCGAATAATTCTTGTGTTTTAATCAATAATACTAGAGTGTTGGATTTGCTGAATATTTTTTTAGAAATATATGTAGCAGATATATCTATTAAAACTGCAAGGAACCACCCGCGTCAGATTCAGGTAGTGGCATATGTTGATGAGAAAAATTTGCAAGTCTGGAATGAAAACATAAAATTAGTAGAAAAGTTAGCTGAGTTTGTTACAGAGGGAGACGGAGAAAAATGGCATGTGGAATTAAAACCTGTTACATATGAATTTAATGCTCAGCGACAACATTTTAGAGTTGAAGCTGACAATATATCATTGTTATCAGGAGGCTTAGACTCATTTTGCGGAGCTTATCAAAACGAGAAAGAAAATAGAAAAACGTTATATTGTAGCTATAAAACTAGCTATGTAGATACATCTGCAATTAATAATGTATCGAGTTTTTTAGAAAAGCGAATTGGAAATCTAGGTGTACGTACATATTCACGGGTTAAGAAGAAAAAGGTAACTTTTACACAAAGAACAAGATCATTACTTTTCTTTTCGTTGGCGGTTATGACTGCTGTAACAGAAGGAATTGAAATTGTTAATATTTACGAAAATGGAATAATGACATTAAATCCATCATTTCAATCAAGAGGAACCACTAAGACAACTCACCCTAAAACTATATATATGTATCAAATAATATTAAATAATCTTGGAATTAAGATTCAGTTGAATCATCCCTTTTTATTTAAGACAAAAGGTGAGATAGTTGTTGAATTGAGTGATGAGTATAAAAGACATATTAATGATACACGTTCATGTAGTAGGTCAATGCAAGATAATCGATATAATTTAAGTGCTAGAGAATTATGTGGTTCGTGTGTTCCGTGCTTATTGCGTAAAATTTCTATGGCAGCATATGATTTAGAGAAGTATGATAATAAGTACGTTGTGACATATCAAGGGAATATGGAAGATGATGAATATAGATCTGCATTAAATTATTTTATTACATTTAATCAGTATATTAAATCTGAAAAAATATTTGCAGAATTATTATTAAAAAAAAGATATTTTCATGTAGATGATTATTATGAAAAAACATATAAAATGTTGAAAACATTTTCTTCAGAAATTGATTTATTTATTAAAAAGTATGGAGGGTAATACTGATGCTGATAGATGCACATATCCATATTGATTTTTATGATAAACCCACGAAAATTATTAGAGAGTTTATGTACGAGAATATTTCTGCAATTTTTGTTACTCATCTACCTGAACTTTATGAAAAGCAAAGGGTTGCAATGGAAAATTTGTCACAAATATCTTTGGCAGTAGGTTTTCATCCAATATTATATAATGAATATGAATTTCAAAGAGAATTATTTATTAATGCATTAAAGAGTACTAGATTTGTCGGTGAAGTAGGATTAGATTTTTCGGTGGCTAGAAATTATAAAAGTCGAGATAAACAAAAAAATATTTTTGAGCAAATATGTGCGTCTGTGAAAAAACATGTATTATCAATTCATAGTAGACAAGCTGAAAAAGAAGTGTTGGATATATTGTTAAAACACAAAGTAAAGAACGCTATCTTTCACTGGTATACCGGCTCGAAAGAATTAATTCCTTACATTGTTGAATCAGGATACTTTTTTTCTTTAAATCCAGCAATGTTAAAAACAAATAGAGGGCGAGGAATATTAAAAATTATACCTTTAGATAGAGTTTTAATTGAAACTGATGGACCATTTTCAAAGTTTGATAACCAACTTATTGAACCGAAGTATTTAAAAAAAATTTATGAGTCATTTGGAGATTTTTATAATGAAAAAGATATGGAAAAAGTTGTGTTTAAAAATATGTTATCACTTTTTGGATAGATATACATTATCTTTTGCATCTTATTAAATTAGATATAATTTATAATAAGTTGTGTGCTGTTCCGTCTCAAAAGTGTTTGTACTGTGAATTATGGAAAATGTGGTGGAGGCTGTATATCAAATTAGTGTCACTATGATTTAGATACCCTGTTAATAAAGTTTAAAGAACATTGCTAACAAGCCTGAAATCACCAATAAAGCATCAGTGCTATTTATTGCAATTTGGTTTATACAAAGGCTTTAATAATTATACTTATTTAAAAGATTTTGGACTTTTTAACAGTTGTATTTTAAACTCAATATATATAACATATTCTGTTTTATCACTTTTGACGATCAAGAAGAGCGTAATTTTCGCTTATGCTTACAATTATTTGTAATGATTCCGTCTTGCACATCGTCAAAATAGTATCAATATTATTTTATATTTGGTGTAATTGTGTTGTAATAATTTATTAGTAGGAGGTATAATATTATGTTTGAAAGAATATGGACATGGTTATTAAATTCTTTTATTAAAATGTCTTCATCTGATATAATAAGTTTGCTTACATTGATAATAGCTGTCATAGGTGGCTTTTTTGCCCTTCATAAATGGAAAGAGTCTATTATAAATAAACGTTCAGAAATTGTTAAAGAATTAATAGAAAAAGTTAGATCTGACCAAAAAATTTCTACAGTAATGGATATTATTGATTGGAACGACAGTTTTACATATAATGGAAAGTTTGAATTGAACAATAAAATTAACAGAGAATCATTAAATAATGTAGATGATAGTTCATTTTTTTTAATGATTGATGAAACTTTATCTCACTTTTCATATATTTGTTATTTACAAAAAAAGAAATTACTTAAAAAATCAGACATTAAAATTTTTGAATATGAACTTAGAAGATTATTAGATAATGTTCATATTTGTAATTATTTGTTTTCATTGTATCATTGGTCAAAGAAACTTAAAGTTAGTATGTCTTTTGAATATTTGGTTAAATACGGGCTAAAAAAAGGATATTTAAGACGTGATTTTTATAAATTATCATCAATTAATTATAAAAGTTATCTTATAATTTAAAATAGGTTAGCTCGTTATGTGAATAGTAGTTGCATACTAATTTAAATCTCAAACCCATCCGTAATCCCATTCAACCTCGCTGTGTCCTTTTTCACATAGTACACGTATAATTAAACCATCTCGAAAGGGGTGGTTTAATTATGTCTCCTTTCTTAAAAATTTTGATTATATTCGCAGG
>CANQHU010000089.1 GCA_947623945.1 uncultured Clostridia bacterium
TATTAATTTTTTAAAATTTGCCTTTTTTAGGCTTATTTGTCATGCTCTTTTATATTTACTTTTTGTTTCATCATTTATCACCTATAAAAATATATTTTTTGAAAATAAAGAATATGAATTAAAAATAAAAAACGCAGAAAATGCTACGGAACAACAAAAAAATCAATTTAATTTACGTAAAGTCTTGATTTTATTTCAAAAATGTAATATAATTGTAATGTAAGGGCTTTTTTTAATATGGTATTTTGAAACAATACTTCCGTAAGGAAAAAAATTGGCAAAAAAAATACTAAAAAATATAAGAAAAAAGCCTATTGACTTCAAGGCAAAAAAGTGTAAAATAATGATATGAAAGGATAAGCTATAAAATAAAAATAAAAGGAGAGAGAAAAATGAACTTGAAAAAAAATCTAGTAAAAATAATTACTATTATCCTATTTGCTATTTTTGCAATAGCACAAACAAAAGTAGTATATGCACATGAAAAAAGTCCAGGAATATGGATGGGAATAACAGCATTAATGACAGACTCACAACCAAACACAGGATATTCTATTCTAAAACCAGAAACTGCAGGCGCATCAAAAATATGGAACATCGTAAAATATCAATCACAAGAAGCATCTGAGTTTGAAGAAGCAAATATATATTGTGTAAAGGCAGGAGTAGGATTTACAAACGACACAACTGCAGCAGATGGTAATAAAAAAGCGCAATATGATCGTTATTATAACATGTTAACTGAAAGAACAGGCATAAGTGGACAAAATCCAACACTAGAAGCATTGGTAAGCAAGCAAATCGAAGAAGGTGATTTACACTATAGTAGATATAATGCACTTTTAGCACTTCTAGATAGATTATATTTGCCAAGAGAATCAACAGAAAATGATAGAAAAGAATTAATTTACAACATTCTTAAATCAGCAATGGATGAAACTAGCCCATACAATGAACAAGTTGAATTAATGGCAGAAGCATTCAATTTGGAAGCAAAAGATAAAGAAGTATATGAATTCTTAGATGAAGATTCTCCAACAGATTATGATTTAACACAATATGCTTTAACAGAAAATGATATAAGTGCTGTTCAACAAGCAGCAATTTGGTATTTTACAAACTATGGTGAAGATGGTAATAAATATGATAAAACTAGTAAATATACAGGAGAAGAACTAACAAATACAGGATGGCTTAATTATAGTCTTACAGGAGGAGAAGATTATGATGCACTAGCAAATTACAATCCAAATATTGGTACTCAAAAACAACAAGATGTTGGGCAAGCAAGAGCATATCAAGCAGAAGCACTATATAATTATATAATAAAAGAAGCAAAAGAAAATGCAAGTAAATATGAAGAATCAAGTTCAGGATTAGGCTCTCCAATACAAATAAATAAAAAAGTATTAAAAAGAGAAGCATCTGACAATTCCTATATTGTAGGTCCACTTAATATAGAGCAACTAAACTCTAGACCATACACAATCGACTTAGAAGTAAAAAACGGTGGAAGTGGTATAAGTTATACATTATTAAATGGAAGTAAAACACCAGCAACAGGAGGATTAAAAAGTTTAGTAGGTAAAGGTGATTTTTATATAAAAGTTAATGCAGATCAAACTGACAATTTAACAATAACAATAAAAGGAAATTATACCAAAAATGGAATGACTTTATGGGCATCTAGCACAAATAATAATGAACAACCATTAGTAGAAGTAAAAAAAGAAAACGTGCCAATAACAGAAACATTAACACTACAACCAGAAGAAATATTTGACTTAGCTTTAAGAAAATATATTACCAAAATAAATGGAAAAACACTTGCACAATTAGAACAAGCCTCAAGAGTTCCTGTTATAAATAAAGAAACAATAAACACAAACAATACAGCAACATATAATCACAAAAAAGATCCAGTAACAATTGCAAAAGGAGATTTAGTTACATATGAAATTACAATATATAATGAAGGAAAAAAATTAGGACGTGCAACTAAAATTGTAGACCAATTGCCAACAGGATTAGAATATGAAAACTTAATAAGTACAGATTTTGAAGAAGAATCTTATAGCACAAGTGACAACAAATTAACATTAAGAAGAAAAAATGAAGATAACTTAAATCCATATACAGGAAGTACATTAGATAGTGAAACAATTGAAATAGAATGTAGAGTAACAGCAACACCAGACAAAAAAGCAAAAACAGTTTTAACAAATGTTGCATGGATTGCAGAAGAATATGATGCAGAATTAAGAAAGCAAATTATAAACGATGAAGGCGATGATATAGACTCAGAACCAGGAACAACTCCAAAAGCAAAAAATGGCTCAAATGTAAATAAAGACAATATGTCAGACTACACAGGAAATGGAAACAAAGACGATTTAACAGATCCACAATTCTATTATAAAGGACAACAAGATGATGATGACTTTGAAAAATTAGTATTATTACCAGAAGCATTTGACTTAAAATTAATAAAATCAATAACAGCAGTAAATGGAGTAGCAGTACCAAACAGAATAAAAGGTGTAGATGTAAGCAACTTAAATACTTTAGATAGCAACGGAAACATGGTAACAACAGCAGACTATGACTTAGATAAATCTTATGTTCCAGTTAAAAAAGGAGACATTGTTACATATACATTTAGAATTTATAATGAAGGAACAATAGATGGATATGCTGAAAAAATAACAGAAGATGTACCAGAAGGACTAGAGTTTATCTGGTCAGATAAAACAGATGGAGACTTAGATGAAGACACAACATTTACAGCACAAGAAAAAGAAGCAATCAAATTAAACCAAGACAATCTTTGGGGATCTTTTGAATATGATAAGCCAGGAGGAAAAATAGTAAAAGTTACTTCAACTTATTTATCATCAGACAATCCAAACAACTTAATTACAGCATTTGGAAGAAATGATAAAAAAGACAAAACAGAAGAAGACCTTCATTACAAAGAACTAAAAGTAGCATTCAAAGTAGTATCTGAAAATCTACCAGGAACAGTAATTAGAAACGAAGCAGCAATTACAGAAGATTCTGACTCAAACAAACAACCAGTTGAAGATAGAGATTCTAATACTGAAGATTGGAAAAAATATGAAGACGATGAAGACTTTGATAATGTTATTTTAAAAGCATTCGACTTAGCATTAAGAAAATTCATCATTGCAGTAAGTGATGATCAAACAATAAGTGATAGTGAATACTTAAGAAATGAAGATGGTTCTTACACAAGAGAGCCACAAGTAGATACAACAAAATTAAATACAAAAGGTACAGACGGAAAAATGATAACAACAGCAACATATAACCATCCAAAAACACCAGTAGAAGTAGAACAAAATGACATAGTAGTTTACATGATAAGAGTATACAACGAAGGAGACATTGATGGATATGTAACAGAAATAAAAGACCATTTACCACCATACTTACAATTCTTAGACAATGACTACAATAGACAATATGGATGGACAGTATCTGCAGATGGAAGAACAGTAACAACAAAACATTTGGAAAATGAAAAAATAGATAAAGCAGTAAAAACAACTAGCGGATATACATTATCATATAAACAAGTTCCAATCATGTGTAAAGTTACGAGAGGATCAAAACCAGGAGAACCAATAACAAACATTGCAGACATCACAAAATATTTAGACGATACAAAACAGCCAATAGAAGATAGAGATTCTGAGGAAAACAATGTAGTACTTCCAGAAGACGAAAAACTACCAGAATATAAAGATGATGAAGAAGGACCATATGTACCAGGACAACAAGATGATGACGACTTTGAAAAAGTAGTAATCAAACCATTTGACTTAGCATTAAGAAAATTCATTATAGCAGTAAGTAATGACGAAACAATAAATAGCAATGAATACTTAAAAAATGCTGATGGTTCTTACACAAGAGCACCACAAGTAGATACAACTAGATTAAACACAACAGGAGAAGATGGAAACTTAATAACAACAGCAACATACAATCATCCAAAAACACCAGTAGAAGTATCTAAAGGTGATACTGTAGTTTATATGTTAAGAGTATACAACGAAGGAGACGTCGATGGATATGCAGGAGAAATAAAAGATCATTTACCATCATACTTACAATTCTTAAACAATGACTACAATAAGCAATATGGATGGACAGTATCTGAAGACGGAAGAACAGTAACAACAAAGTACTTAGAAAATGAAAAAATAAATAAAGCAGTAAAAAATGCTAATGGATATACACTATCATATAAAGAAGTTCCAATCATGTGTAAAGTAACAGACGAAGCAAAACCAGATGAAGCAGTTACAAACATTGCAGACATCACAAAATATTTAGATGATACCAAGGAACCAATAGATGATAGAGATTCAGAGGAAAACAA
>CANQHU010000090.1 GCA_947623945.1 uncultured Clostridia bacterium
ACTGGTGGTTTGGCTAGAACCTTTCCAGATGGGATTTCCACCCATTAAACTATACAACCTACACGGTCGCACTCAAAGAAACCTTTTATATCTGCATCTACTATGTAGTTTATTCTTGTTGTTGATATACTTTTATGCACATATTTTATTGCCTTGTGGCAACTGTTATTTGCTCTGAAACCATACATATTATCTTGAAATTTTGGCTCATATATTGCTTCTAGTATCTTCTTTAATGCTAATTGTACTATTTTGTCTTCGTATATTGATATTCCTAGTGGTCTCCTTTTACCATTGTCTTTTGGTATATATACTCTAAGTGCTGGTGCTGGTTTATATGCTTTATTCTTTAATCTTATTACCAAGTCTTTAATATTCTTGTCTAGGTTTTCTGCATATTCTTTCTTGCTTACATTATCAATTCCTTCTGCTTTATTTCCATCTAGTTCTTTATGACATTGTTTTAGCAATTCTTCATTGATTAAATGATACAATGATGTAAATATTGGTCGTTTTTCATTTCTTGATTTGTCTGCTATTCTTTCTAGTTTCGTTTCCATTATTCCCCCTGTCCCTGAGTACAGATAATGTTTCCTCAGAAAGACCGTTATTACGTAAGTCCCTTCGCTCCATTTCCATTACAGAAACTTCATTACTACTACGAACTTATCCGACTGCCTAATGTTCTTTTGACATTCTCCTTTTTATTGTTGTTTGTCATACTTGTATTACTACAAGAAATATTAGGCTCTCCCCAGTTGACAAGTAATCTTAATGTGAAATATGATTGGCTCTAATGACCCCGTAAAAGCCTTAATAATCTTACCATAGCGATTATTAAGATATTGCATTCCGCGGTAAGTAGCACGTTTGCCTTTTAATTGGTAACATTTCGGGGCTGAATTGCCTTTTAACCCTACTTCCTTGCTGTTTACGCTTTACTTATAACATTACTGTCATAAGCACAAAACTCGCTATTGAATGGTTGGTTAGACCTTATTCAAACAGGCTTTCCACCTGCTAGATTACTTACCCTTTGCTGGGCGCACACTTACTATTTATCTTACTACTATCTTTTATGAATATAAATATCTTATCGTCTTATAAATATGAATAATGTTCTTTTACTTGATTATCAATTTTATTTCCATCTACAAGGTCAACATTTAACTTATTTCTTATATCCAATGGAAAAATTTCTTTAATTGATTCTAAATATTCAGAACCATCTCTTGGTATTTTGTAGTCTATAATTTCATTATCTTTTATTACAAATTTATGAGGAATTGAATATCCACTATTTTGAATTAATTTTCCATCTTGTACATAATAACTCTCAACTAATGCCCATATATATACATAAGTTTCATCATCTTTTTCTTTTATACCTAATCTTGCAATATCTGTAAATACTTGAAAATCACTTATATTATAGTTAGGTTTGGCATTTTTTTCTTCTACAAAATAGTGTGGCTGTTCTTTACTGATAAGATATTCTTCTACTTTGGCATATAATTCTTCTTTACCTTTAACTTCTATTTCCTTTGACTTATTATTTAATACTATAATAATTCCTAAAATAATTACTAAAATTATAGTTATTGTTACTATAATTAGCATTTTTTTGTTCATAACTACCTCCACTTGATTACTTATTAATACAAGTTTAATGTTCCAAAATCTAATAATAAATATATTTACGCTGTTTTATTATTTTTTTCATATGCTTTTTCTATTGCTTTTACTAATTGATCTGCGCAAGAAGTTCCTCTTTGTCCACAAATAATTCCTCCTATTCTCTTTTTTATTTCTTCTACTGTCATTCCTTCTACTAATCTAGGTAATGCTTGTAAATTTCCAGGACATCCACCACCTAAAAACTTAACATTTGTTACTATGTTTCCTTCTAATTCAAATTCAATAACTTTGCTACAAGTATTTTCTGTTTCAAAACTATATTTCATATTAAAACAACTCCTCTATTTTTCCTTCACAAATCGCTTATATAGATTCTATCCTATTTATCTGATTAAATAAAGATGATATGTCTTTATTTGTTTTAAAAGTTATGTTTGTTTTACCATCATTAAAATCAACATACTCTCCAGAATTATAAATTGCTATAGTTCCTATATCTTTCAATTGATTTTTTAATAATGTTTTGTTAGGTTTTTGATATAGTTTAATAACATATTTTTTAGCATCTTCTAATTCTTTTTCACAAATATACCATTTTTCAACATTTAGATTTTTTATTAGTTTTTCAATATCATCTTTACTTTTATATGTTGCTATTAATTCATGTGGAGAACATTCATATATTTCTACTAATTTTGCTTTTGAAAAAATATTTATAAATTGTCCATCCTTGTTATTATTCAATAAAGATGAACCTAGACTGATTGCTATTGTAGTAATTATTACTAAAAATATAATTATTAAAAATATTTTTTTATTCATAATGAATCTTCTCCTAGTATTTCAATAATTGCTATATGTTGAAACTATTATACTATAAAAGCATAAATTTATCAATTTATTTCTTTTATGGAGAAACACAAAAAAATATTTACCTTTTACAGTAAATATTTTTTATCGTAGTGTCAAAATTTTATAATTTATTCATAATAATTATAACTATGATCTTCAATATGTGTCCTAAACTCATCAAAGTCTATATCATTTAATGCTTCTGAAAATCCAATTGTAAAACCAACTATGAATAAAAATATTACTATTAATGCTGAAATTACTAATCCAATTGAACTGGTTATTAATCCAGCAATTGCCATTCCTCTACCTGAGGATTTTAAACCTAATATACCAAATACAATTGCTAATATACCACATGGTATAGATATGTACCAAATACAGAAAAATATTAAAGTTACAATTCCTAATACTAATGATGCTATACAAAATCCTTTTTTATCTTGCTTTGGTTCTTCTGTTTTTGCGCTTTCTGTTTTCTCAACTTTTTCTACTTTTATTACTTCATTTTTTTCTTCTTCCATATTTCATCTCTCCCTTCTACTATACTATTATTATACCACTTTTTTCTTCTTTTTACAACAAATTTCTTGCTATTGTATAAACTATTAATAGAACTGCAAAAATAATTGCATACCAATATTTAGGGTAAATCCAAGTTAATATTTTTTCCTTCCTATCAATGTTAATTATATATATTATATTTATTACTATAGCATATATTATACTTATAAAAAACACCATATGCGAAAAAAATGCATTAACTAAATCTCCTTGAAAAATATTAATAACACATCTTGTTCCTCCACATGCAGGACATAAAAATCCAATTTTTGAATGTATCCAACAATCTGGCACAAAACTTATATACTTGGAATTTATAAACATATATATTGCTATAATAATTGCTATTTCAATACCTATTATTATAATTTTTTTCTTCATTTTTATTCCTTTTTACAAATCTATAGTAATATTATACAAAATTTTTTTCTTAATTACTAGACATTTTCTTTCAACTTTCTACATTTTTTTCATATGATATATAAAGTAACTAAAAAAGTTGCTATTTTAGAAAGGAATGATTTAATTATGGGTATGGAGGATAAAAAATTTTGTCCAGTACTAGATGTTGATGGTGTAATTGCAGGAGGAAAACAATTTGATCTTGACATTACTTTACCAGAAGATAACCGTGATGTAATTTATGGTGTAGTAAAAAATTGTTTTAAAGAACCAGTATGCGATGCTGTTGTTAAATTAGTAGAAGTTGTTTATGAACATGGAAAAGAAGAAAGAAGACCAATTGGACACACTTTTACAGATAAAGAGGGAGAATTTGTTTTTGGACCTCTTTGTCCTGGTAAAGAATATGCTATTCAACTTTGGGTAAATGATACAAAGAAAATAAAAATTTGTGCAAAATGTCATCATGAAGGAAAATGCTTAAAAGGTGAAAAATGTGACAAATGTGATTGTTTTATTGATGACTGCGACAAATGTGACAAAGTTGAAGAATGTGAAAAAGACGACTGCAACGAGTGTAAATAACAAATAAAAAATGGAATTAAGATTTTTTAGCAATAAGTGCTTAGAAAATCTTAATTCCTTATAATTACATCATACCCATTTTTCTTGCAAATTTTTTACCTTTTTTCATTAGATTTTTTCTGTTCATTTTTTCAGAATCATTATACATCATCATTATTCCTGTTGTAATTAATCCACCTATCATAATTCCTTTAATAAATTTCATTTTAACCTCCATTCCGTCGCTTCGCTTGGCACAAAGCGCCATGAAAAATTGCGACATTTATATTTCTTTAT
>CANQHU010000091.1 GCA_947623945.1 uncultured Clostridia bacterium
TGAGGTGTATCGGATAATATTTTAGCAATTTGTGTCTTAGTCTGCTCTGCCCCCTCTAACAACACCAACAAGCATTTGTATTCACATGGTGTAAGTTTCTGCTGTGCCAACAAAAGAAAAAAGTTCTTTTTGAAATTCAGCGTATTTCTTTCAGTTCGATTACGTCCCATAGCGTTTTTGCTCCTTTTTTCCGTAATTTTTATTTAATTATATCATGAAAGAGATACTCTTGTCAAGGCACAAAATTGACAAATTTTTATTAAATAAATCATATTTTTTTGTTATATAATATTAAATTATAATTTATTTAATATATTTTTATTATATAATATAACTTTGTTATATAATAAATTATTATGGTTTATTTAATATAATTTTATTATTTAATAAATTTATGTTAAATATGTAATATTTACTGTTTTAACCAATTCATAAGTTGTAATAATTAAGTTGTTTAACAAAATGGTTTTGTCAAATTGATATTTTTTTAACAATTAAAAAATAGCCCAAAATGCCCCTTGGTATACAGGAGTTCATTTTTCCTGTTACCTTAAATTTTGGCTAAATATAGCCATTTTTCAGAGGGCGGTATACAGGTATACAGGACTTTCCCATATATTTACCCAAATTTTTAAAAAACGTCAATTTTTGTCAAATGGAAAATTCATCAAAATGTTTTTTTGCAATTTCCCTGTATACCTGTATACCGTCCCTAAAAAGTGGCTATTTATAGGGAAAAAATGCGGTATACAGGACGGTATACAGGAAAAAATGTCCTGTATACCTGTATACCGAAAGAACAAATATTCTTTTTTTATTTATAAAAAAAAATAGCCATTTATTCAATGGCTATCCTGTAGTTTTTTTAATTATATGGATTTCCTGAATATTTTACTGGTAATTCTAAAACTCTCGTTGGAGTTCCATTTATTTTTTGCAGTTTACTTATATATCCATGTTTTTTCAAGATTTTTCCTATTTCTGCAGAAGTAAACTTAGTAAGGTCGTTTTCTCGCATAAATTCTGTAACAGTCATTTTCTTAGTTGAACATATATAACCATTTTCTTCTCTTTGTAATTTATCGAGAATGTCAAGCACTTCTTCCTCTGCTCTGAGCGGTTTCATGAAGTGCTGATTGCGTTCATCAAGTAACTTCTTTTCCTCGGTTGTAAGTCTGAAACAGCTTGCTTTGTCTAAATTCTTGACAGTTTGGTATATTTGTGACCAAAGCTGTATGGAATTGAATGGTTTAATCTGTGTTTCATAGTCTATTTCAAGGTCAAGAGGGAGAGAAACTGTAGCAAAACGCCTGTTGCCTGTTTGGTCAACAAGAAATTGTTCATCATTAACCGTTCCGACAAATGACGTAATACGTGGATACTGGAGCATAGCTTTACCATAAGGTGTTCTATACTCATCTGTAGAACGGCTTAAGAACGCTTTTACGCTGTCAATGTCTTTCTTCATAGTACTGCCGATTTCGCCCAACTCACATATCCATTTGTTAGTGGCAAGCATTATGCTGTCCTTGTTTCGTGGGTCAATGCAACAACCCTCAGCGAAAAATTTAGGGTGTAGGGCTAATTTTTCAAGAAATCGTGTTTTTCCTATGCCCTGTGGACCTTGAAATATAAGCACAATATCAAGAGAGAAAGGGTTCTCAATGTTGTTAAGTAAGCCACATACACACTGCATAAGCCATTTATATATCAAACTACGGCTTAAAGCGTCGTCTGCTGGTATTCTGAATATATTATATATTTCAGTTACACGGTCTTTTCCGTCCCATTTTTCAGCTTTAATCATATCAAGTACGGGATTGTAACGGTTTCGGGTGGCATACAATGTTATGTAGTTCATAATTGACATCATGTTAACTTTTGAATATTCTTTCCTGATTTGGTCGTAAAGAATAGTGGGAACATTCTCTGCGAGATGTTCAGGGCTTTCTTGTTCTCCAAATCCAATAAATTCATAACAATGGGTTATTTGATTATATCGGATTGAATACCCGTGACGGAGCATAAAGTCATTAAACAAGCTAAAATCATCAAAATCAGGCTTTTTCTTGTTTGAATTATTCTGTTGCAGTTCTGATGACGGTTTAGAAGTAAAAATATATTCATCACTATTCAGAACACTTTCAATAAGCTGTATAGCCTTTGCAGAACCTATACACTCTACAATGTCAGATATGTCACCTTTAGGCTTTAAAGGCACATACAGGGCTTGAGAGGGGACTAATTTAACAGAACGTGCTATCTGAATGACGTTCTCTGCAATTTCTGTAGCATATTTCAATCCGACATCATCATTATCAGCAAGAATAATTACATCAAATCCTCTGAAATATTCAATGTAATCTTTTCTCCAATGCGAACCCGCACCGTTGGGGCTTGTTGTTGCAATATATCCGAGTTTTTCCATTGTTTCAACGTCTTTTTCGCCCTCAACGATAAATACAGGCTTGGTATTGTCGGTAAGATTATAAATGTGATATAATGGCATTTTTAAGCCGTTCAGTCCTTTTACAAGGGTATTCCCCTCATATCTGTGCCATATAGCCGTTTTAGAACCGTCAGGCTTACGGTAGATAGTCTTTGTGGCTATATTGTCATGGTTCATATTCTGGTATACATGGGTGCGGAGTTGTACCCATGGTTCAGACTTGCTTGTCTGTAATGACGATAAATTAAATTTCTTTTCAAGGTCAGCAACAATCTGTGGGAAGTCTGAAATCAATGATAAGTTGTTCAGTTTTGCATATAACGTAAATATATCGCCATGTTCACCGCAGGCAAAGCATTTGTAGGTTTTCGTATCAGGGTAGTAGGTAAACGCTCCTGTGCCGTTCCTGCCTGTTCCGCTGTTGCAGAATGGGCAAATGTACTGGTTCTTTCCACCGTTCCTTGACAGTTGCGTGATTTCGTTCACGTAGTCAATCAGGAATGGCTTTAGTCGTGTGTTTTCATTCAATTTTATCAATCCTTTTCTAAATTTTTTTGTTCCAACAACAAAAAAAGTTGCGGAACTGAAAGAAAGTAACCGCAACTTTTTTTACTGTATAAAAACTGATAAAAAATAAATCTAATTCATCAGAAAATTCTTATAACTTCCCTCTTGACTTTTACTAATAATTTTGATATAATTAATATTAAGTTAGGGTGTTATGCATTCTTACAGCTGTTTCAAGTTAATGATGGTAACTTTGTTTCAGTGTCTTTCTCCTGTCGCCAAACAGAAGTCAGACAGTAGGTGCATTGCACCCATAATTTATTATAACATAATTTTACAAAAAATGCAATAGGTTTTCACAAAAAAGTGAAAACCTATTTTTTGCTATTTATAGGCATTTTTTTGTTATTGCATATAGGTGTCAATATGCAAATTTTTATAAAAATCAGCTGTCATAAATTACACTTCTGTGTCCAATTTCAAGGATAAGAATAATTATTTTATCTTCTTGAATTTCAGCCAATAATCTATAATCGCCAATACGGTAACGCCATTGCCCACTGCGATTAGAAGTTAATCCTTTACCGTGCTGGCGTGGGTTAGTGCATTTATGCAAATTTTTATAAATCCATGAAACAATAAGCTTTGCTGTTGATTTATCAAGCTTTGCTAATTGTTTTTTCGCTTTTTTGGTAAATTCAACAGAATAGTTCATTCTAAACCTAACTCCTTAACAACATCTTCAAAAGCATACGTTGTAGGGTCAGCTTTGTACTCTTCCATTGCCTGTTCATATGCCTTAAGGTCAAGTTCGGTTTCAATGCGTTCAAGAACAGTCTGTCTAAAAAGTTCAGATATTGACATACCATTCATTTCAGCATAAGCTTTAATAAGTTCTGAATCATTATTATTCAATCTAAGCGATATAGTCATAATAACACGCTCCTTTCTGTAATACATTGTAATACATTTTTGAGCATTTGTCAAGGCTTTTTGAAAAAATTTTTTATTCAGATGTAAGGGGGTACAGGGGGAAATCCCCCTGTCTCAATGTTAATTTTGTTGGTAGGCTTAGCCGTTAAACCGACAAAATTAATATTGAGTTATTATTTCTGCGACTGAAATAATCTTGACAACCATATTAGCACATGATATAATCAAAATAAAAGGAGTGACAACATATGCCAAAAACGATTAGTTTTCATAATGGTTCTGAGTGGAGCAGAGGTCACAATATCCGTGATGAGCGATATACAAGCAAGCAGGAACACATTAATTCTTCCCTCTCAGCTAACAATGTAACTATATGTGA
>CANQHU010000092.1 GCA_947623945.1 uncultured Clostridia bacterium
AATATGACATTAGTATTACAGACTCTGTAATATTCTGTGGATAACTATTCTTTATTTTTTTATGGCTGACTAGTAACGTTAAATTAAATTTTATATCATATGTGTTAAATTCTGTATAAGTTAATGTGCCTAAGCTAAAGAAATACATAAGAAAAAGGAATTTCTTCAAAACAGTATAATAACTTTTCTTGAAAAAATTCCATATTCTACTTTTTTTATTTTTCTCCTTTGGTTATTCTTGTGACTATAACTAGTTTTGGTTAGCATTGGTTAGCGCTACTTGATATAAAGCACGACACGGAACCCAACGCTGAGGTCACAGTGAGTGAGCCCATCGCAACCGTTCGCCTTCACAACCGGGGCGACTGCTCCACCGTAAGAGAAGCTACCGGCCACGAGGAACAACGTACATTGTTTCGCTATTTATGTTGTGTCCTGTTGTCCATTCCCACATGTTTCCTGCCATATCATATATATTATAATTCTTAAAGTCTTCGCTTGCCCCTGTTGGAAGTTCTATTTGGTTTGTTCCTCCGAGTTCTGTATTTTGATCTCCTCCTGCCTTTGCCGTCACTGGTCCTTTTTTATAATTTGGTGCATAAACCCAAGTTGTAGTATATGCATGTTGCGCCCAAAGTCCTTCTATATCTTTTTCATATACACTGTTATTATCATAATAGTTTCCCCACGTACTTGAATCTGTTATACTTTTTCCTGTTTTATTTGCATTAGCACCATATATGTTTTCGCATATATGATTCCATGCTTGTAAATCTACTAAATAACTTCCGACACTTGTTTCTTCTGAGCTTGCTTTATACATTTTTTCTGCTACTATTTTTGAGTTTGGTTGTGTTATGCAGTTCCATGCTTGTACTCCCTTTTTACTTACTGGTGATAGTCCTTTTACTGATGTAAGTCCTTCATTGTTTGTAGTTCCTCTTATTCCTCCATCTTGTTTGTATTTTAAACCTTCGCCTTCACTATTTGGCTCTGTATAAAATGTTGCCGTTGATGGTATTCCTGCTTCATATCTTGCTATATAAAATCCTCCGTATTTTCTTATGCTTTCTTCTGCTACTTCTGTTTGCTTGTTTTCCCAGCTTGATGTTATTGGACTTATTGTTGTATTATCTACTCCATTTGTTTCATATACTGCATTTATATTACTTATGTCTTGAACTGTATAATCGTCACTCCATGCTGAGCCATCTTCTCCTCCATTTGTATAATATTCTGTTTGATGGCTCCATTCATTTCTTTTTACTGCATTCTTTGCATTTTGATATTGTGTTATTGTACATGGTATCCATACAAATTCATTTCCATCATTTTTTATTACTAATCCATTTGCTATTTTTTGCTCTTCTTTTTCTTCTGATACTGCAAATCCCTCTGGGATTGTTGCTACATCTACTCCATCTGTGTAATTATATTTTTTTGTTTCTTTTGCTTCTTCTCCTGGCTTTAATGCATCTCCTAAAGAAGTACTTGTATCTCCTGAGATTAGTATTTTATATCCATTATACTCTACTACTGCTGGCAAGTTTTCTATTTTATTTGTTTTTGATAAAGCCTCTTCATTATATTTTACTCCTGTTAAATGACTAATCAAATTTGAATTTAAGTCTTCTATATTTATATTTCCACTATTATCTAAACTTCCTAATACTTCTATTTGTACCTCTTCTTCTGCTGTTTTTTGGTTTGTTAAGTCTTTTGCATTTTGTGCTTTTTTCAAAATCCCATTATCTCCAGTTAATGTTGCTATTGATACTCCTGCTAAGATTAATAACACTATTACTGTTATTACTAGTGCAATTAAAGTTATTCCTTTATTTGCTTTTTTTGATTCTTCTTTTTTCATTTGTTTTTCAACTTCTTTCTTTTTATTTTATAATCATTTTATTGAAATTTTAGTCTTTATGTCAATATGTTATGATATACTTTTTTATTTTGACTTTCTATCTATATTTTAAAAAACTAAAAAAATAAAGATAAGAAATTTTACATCTCTTAACTTTATTTTCTATAATTATACATATTCTATTATTTCATATAAAGCACAACACGGAACCCAACGCCGATGTCACAGCCAGTGAGTGCATCGTGACCGTTTGCACGTACAACTGGGCCGACTGCTCCATCGTTATAGAAGCTACCGGCCACGAGGAACAACGAACATTGTTTCGCCATTTATGTTGTGTCCTGTTGTCCATTCCCACATGTTTCCTGCCATATCATATATATTATAATTCTTGAAATCTTCACTTGCTCCTGTTGGAAGTTCAATTACATTTACTTGACCTTCTGCTCCAGTTTTTGCAGTATCTCCTTTTATATTTATAGTATCTTTGCTATAAGTTGAACTAGGATAATATGTCCATGGTGATTTTTTAAGTCCATGATTTGCCCACAATCCTTCAACAGTTTTCTCAAATACACTTGTATTATTTATATAATTTCCCCATGTACTTGAATTTGTTATACTTTTTCCTGTTTTATTTGCATTAGCTCCATATATATTTTCGCATATATGATTCCATGCTTGTAGATCTACTAAATAACTTCCTACTGATGTACTTCCTTTGTACATATTTTCTGCCACTATTTTTGAGTTTGGTTGTGTTATGTAGTTCCATGCTTGTACTCCCTTTTTACTTACTGGTGATAAACTTTGTACTGATTCTAATCCTACTTTAGTGGTTGCTCCTCTTATTCCTCCGTCTTTTTTGTATTCTAAGTTTTCACTATTTGTATCTCTATAAAATTCTTTTGTTTTTTCTGTCTTTGGTATCCCTGCCTCATATCTTGCTATATAGAAGCCTCCATATTTTTTTATGCTTTCTTCTGCTACTTCTGTTTGCTTTTTTTCCCAGTTTTCTGTTATTTGGCTTATTGTTGCATTGTCTACTCCATTCTTTACATATAATGCATTTACATTACTTATGTCTTGCTCTGTATAATCGTCACTCCATGCTAATCCATCTTCTCCTCCATTTGAGTAATATTCTGGATTAGTCTTCCAATCATTTCTTTGTACTGCATTTTTTGCATTTTGGTATTGGGTTATTGTACATGGTATCCATACAAATTCGTTTCCGTCTGGTTTATCTTTTATTACTAATCCATTTGCTATTTTTTGCTCTTCTTTTATTTCTGATACTGCAAATCCTTCTGGGATTGTTGCTACATCTACTCCATCTGTATAGTTGTATTTTTTTGTTTCTTTTGCTTCTTCTCCTGGTTTTAATGCGTCTTCTAATGATACACTTGTATCTCCTGAGATTAGTATTTTATATCCATTGTATTCTACTACTGCTGGCAAGTTTTCTATTTTATTTTCCGCTGATAATGGCTGTCCTTTGTATTTCACTCCTGTTAGATTATTTCTTAGATTGTCATTTAATTTTTCTAGGCTTATATCTGCCCCATTATCTAGACTTCCCAATATTTCTATTTGAATTTCTTCTTCTGCTGTACTTTTATTGGTTACATCTGCTGCTGTTTGCGCTTTTGTTAGTATCCCATTATCTCCCGTTAGGGTTGCTATTGACACTCCTGCTAAGATTAATAACACTATTACTGTTATTACTAGTGCAATTAAAGTTATTCCTTTATTTGCTTTTTTTGATTCTTCTTTTTTCATTCGTTTCTTCAACTTCTTTCTTTTTATTTTATAATCATTTTATTGAAATTTCAGTCTTTATGTCAATATGTTATGATATAGTTTTTAATTTTGACTTTATATCTATGTTACTAGTCAGCCATAAAAAAATAAGATGTCCTAAAATTTTAATTTTAACGTATATTTTAGGACATCATTATTAA
>CANQHU010000093.1 GCA_947623945.1 uncultured Clostridia bacterium
GATAATTTGAGATTATCCATCAGATACGTTGTAAAAAATATCAAAATAGTTTAAAAATGTTCTACACTCCATTTAAGATTAAAATATGTAGTCAAATGTAAGTTTGTATGTAGGAGTTACATTACATAAATGAAAAGACAGAAAAAAGATATACATGTATTAGATTGGGAAAAAATCGCCGAAAATAACTTGATAGAAGAAGTGAAGATAGATAAAAATTCAAATTGTGTCCAGGCAAAGAATAAGGGCATTCTATTTGAAGATGTGATAGAAAAGTTGTTATTGTCTATGTTCCCAGAAGAAACTTGGAAAAGGACTAGCGAATCTCATGATGGTAAGCGAGATTTTGTATATCCGGCGGAAGAGTATTTAGACGAACAGAAATGGGCTGAATGCAAAAATTACACCAGCAATCTTTCTATTAATACTATCGCTCCTACTCTTATTATGGGGGCAATTAATAACATTAAGTCAATTTTCTTTTTTTCTTATAGTCCTTTGAATGACACCGCAATTGAAAATCTTTTACAGTTTTCAGAAATGGAGAAGTTGGACGTTCGGATTTATGATGGAAATTTTCTCGAAAATTTAATTTGTTTACACCATGCTCAAAATGGTATTGAAAAATTTTTCCCAAATACAGATTTTGAGAAAGCACGAGAAGAACTTGATAAGACACGTTTTCGTATCATTAAAACATTGTATGATTTAAATGGAAACAAAATATCATCGACACATCGGTTTGAACTGGGAGAATCATTTTACATACGAATAATCATCCAAAACCTTACCATGGAAACTCTAGATTATGAGATGTCTTTTCATATTGGAAATCCGAAAGTGCTGCATTGCCAGACTTCTAAAAATATTGGACAACTTTCAAATGAAGGAATCGAAAAATATTCTGTACTATGCGAAGCGCTAAGTTCTGGTAGAACTAGTTGTACAGTTCAAATTATTATTAATGGTAAACTTCAAAAAATTACCGAGAAGATTACAGTGATAGATGAACCCTATTTGGCTTGGACTGGAAAAAGTGCGTTAAATGCATTGAAGGCGGGGCATCAACATCTCTCTGAAAAGAATATACGGCCTCTATGTATTGTAGGGGAAAGCGGAACTGGCAAAAGCACATTGGCAGAAATTCTATTGCAGGAAAAAACAATACAAGAATCATATAAAATTTTGAAAATAGATCTTACGCTGGCTCGAAATAATTGTATGAGGAATCTGTTTTCTCAGATATTTGGTATGTATGGAAAAGAAACAAATCCTAAAGAACAAATAAAAGATGCTGACAACGCATTGTCCTTGTTGGTTAATAGTTATGCGGAGAGTGCAGATATGATTGCTCAGACGGTGATGGATTTTTATAATCCGAACCACCCATATCTTTTTGCCATTGATGATATCCAGAAAATTAGCAGACCATATATTTCTATGTTTCAAAAGATGGATACTTTGGCACGTGATAAAAATTGTACAATTTATTATTTATTTACCTTAAATAAAGAGGAGATGTCTTTCGAAGAGCTGTGTTCACAACTGAATTGGGATATACCAAATCAAAGACGGGAATGTAGAATTATTAAGACCAATAAATTTAAGAAAGAAGATATTCTCTCTTATATGAAAACCCGATATGGATTGAAAGAGATAGATCAATATTTAGATGATTTTGAAAAAGAAATTAGTCCATTAGAATTACATAGCTTTTGTTCTGGTCTAAAAAGGGATCGAGTAATTGCTCAACCACCCGGTGAAAAGACTTATCAAATTATTGACCGTTTTAAATTTTCCGACGGAATCAGACAAGTTCTCTTTGCTGAAACAATAGCTAAAAAAATAGATGATTTGCTGATCGAAGGTGGACGAGAAGAATTCTTGTTAAAATATCTGTATATTGCGGATACATTTAGTCAAGAAGTAGAATCAAGGTATACTTCCGTGCTTCAAGATTTAATAGATCAAGGCATATTACGGGATAGGGATGGCACTATTGCCTTTTATCACGATAAAATCAAAACAGAAATCGGAAAGAGACTTAAATTTACTCAGGAGGATTATGCTGATATTTTTGCTGATCAAAACGCAAATAATGTTGCGAAAGCAATATGTGCGATTGAGCAGATTGGACGTTTGCGAGGCGGAACTGCTTTTTTAAAGTACTTTTTTTCTTCAGGCGATGGCATAGAAAAGAGAGAACAGAGGTATCAGATTTGCAAAAGAATTTTTCAATATCTGGGTGAACTTAATCAGATTGGCCTCTCTTCTGTTGCCCTGCAATTCGCAAGACGACAATTTGATGCCTTAAGAGATGAGCAGGGCTACAAAGCATTTTTTAATTTTCTAAATATTATTGCTGATTGTGCTTTAAAAAATATTGGGGATATAGATGAGCAGTCCGCTGAGATTATGGCCTATTTTGTTAAAAAATTTTTTGATCGTGCATTAAGTACTTATAACCATCAGAAGTGCGTAGATTATTTCGAAAAATACAGAAAATTATTCAGTTCGCTCAAACATATGTCAAGTAACAGGCGGAACTTCTGGCTTTCCCATTACGCAAACCGGGCCGCTATTGCCTTGGACAGGGAGAGCTTCCCGCTGGAAGTGGAGTCAACTGCAGTAACAAAGTTATACGAACTCTCTGAGTTGTACAGCGAAAAGGCCGATGACCATGACCAACTTATACTACAAATAACTGTAGATAATTTTAACCGGCATTATGTGTACCGGCATAACCTTACTCCAGATATTATCAGGCTTTTTTACGAGAAACTTCTCAATCTCCCAAAAAAAGAATCGATAAATTCTATGGTTTTAGATTATCATTTACTTTTACTAGAATATCTTCGGTATCGGACAGAGGAGTTTGATTTGCAGGATTTCTTGAAGCGTGTACGTCATACATCTCAAAAGTGCACCTCCGCATTCTACACATTAAAACTTTATATGTTGGAAATTATTATTTTAATCAGACTTCACCAATGGGCACAAGCCGCTGAATGCTTGTCACGGGCCATTGAATTTGCATATAAAAAGGAAATGCGTTCGAACGTGTATAAATTGACATATATCCAAACACATTTGATTCTATTTAAAAATGGTAATATATACTCATCTGAGGTTTATCAATATGCTGTTTTAACCATAGAACAAATGATAAATACTCATGGAAATATGTTACAAAATTTGGAACGAGAAATTTTTCTTCTTGTTAGACTCATACAAATCATTGCAACACAAAGACCAGATAAAGTATTTGATCTTATTAATCATTATAGTCAGGACATTAAAGAGCTGCTCCTTGCAATTAACAAATATATTGAAGATGGGTCTGATGTAACTAATAGACTGTTTCACATGCAAAGTTTCTTTGTGGTTGAAGGCATAAATTTTCCGACAATTTAGCTAAAGAGACTGTAAAAAATTCTGTGTAAACTAAATACAGGATAAGTTATATCTATCCTCCCGGATCAATGTTAAAATAAA
>CANQHU010000094.1 GCA_947623945.1 uncultured Clostridia bacterium
ATTATGTGTAGTTTATGATTATGTGGAATTTTTGAAATTTTCTATTTATTTATAAAGAAAATAACTAAAAAAATTACACATAATATTTTTTATGATATTATACTTTTTGGCAAAATTGCCAGAAAGGAAGATGTTATGAGTAAATTAACACTCAAAGAACTCATTTCTAAAGCACAAGAAGAAATGAGAATACATGGATACTGTGAAAAAAGTATTTATTGTGCATATCTATATATTTGGGTTAAATTGTATGATTATAATAATCCAAATGAAGAATTAAGGGAGGAGGTCGTAAAACAATTTTTAAATGATTATTTTAAAACTGATTTAAGCAAAATTGAAAAAGAACATTTAAGTATAAATCAAAAAAGATATCTTAGAGCTTTTAATATTTTAATTAAAATAAATAATAATATTGAATTAGAAACAATAGCTAAGATTCAATATAATATTTCAGATATATTAAATAAAATTTATGAAAAATTTATTACATTAGCAAAGGAAAATAGCAATTCTGAAAGAACGATAAAAAATAAAAAAAGTGTTATTGAATTATTTATTAGGAAATCTGATTTTAATAATCCAACTAAACAAAACATTATAAATTATTTGGAAAGTTTAAATATTAAAAAAACTATTACCAATACAATTGATAATAGAATTATTCGTAAGTTTCTCGAATTATGTTATGAAGAAAATTATATAAATATTGATATATTGAAATTATGGCCAGATTCATTTCCTAACAGAAGTTATTGTAATGTCCCATCTGAATATTCAAAAGATGAAATTAAAACTTTATTAATCGAATCATTTAATTTTAAAAATGAGGATTGTCATTTAAGAAATTATTCAATACTTTCTACAATTACATATACTGGTTTAAGAGCTAGCGATATATGTAACTTAAAGTTTGAAAATATAGATTGGAATCTAAATAAAATAACAATTATTCAACAAAAAACTAAAAAAGAAGTTTCTTTTCCACTTATATCTCAAATCGGCAATCCCTTAATAGATTATATAACAAATGAAAGACCTAAATCTAGTAATAATTATGTTTATTTAACTGAAAAAGGTGGAAAACTAACATCAGCATCGATTACTACCATAATAAATAGATATTTCGTAAATTCAACTATAGATATTAAAAATAAACATTATGGTGCACATGCATTAAGGCATTCCCTTTCAACTATTTTAATTAACAATGAAATTTCTACATATAATATTTCTAAAACATTGGGACATTCTGATATTAGAACATTAAATATTTATTCTAAAGTGAATTTAACACAACTAAGAAAATGTGTGATAGAGGTACCATATGAATAATAAATATGTATCAATATTAGGTCCATATATAAATGAGTTTATAAATTATAAACATTATTGTGGTTATAAATATGAATCAGAAATAAATGTATTAAAAAGTTTTGATAGTTATTATAGTAAATTAGAAATAAAGGAAATTAAATTTATAAGAGAAATAGTTGAACCATTTTTGACTTTAAAAGATAATGAAAGAATTCGTAATCAAATAAATAAAGCATCTATTTTAAGACAATTTGGAAAATTTTTATTATTAAATGATTATATAGATAAACTTTATATTATTCCTCCTATATCTCAAAAAGGAGAAAGTGAATATATTCCATATATTTTTACTAAAGAAGAATTAAAAAAAATACTATATTTTTTTAACAATTACAATGAACTGGTTAAAGCCTCAAAAGGTGGTTTTGAAAAAGATATAAATATGTTAAATTCTGCCAGAGCAATAATTAAGATTTTAATGTTTACAGGTATGCGAATTAGTGAAACATGTAAGTTAAAGTTAGAAAACATTGATTTTGACAATAATATCATTTATGTAGATGAGGCTAAAAATGATAACTGCAGACTAGTTCCATTTTCTGATTCGTTAAAACTTGCTTTATTGGAATATGTTAATACTGCATCGATATATGCAAGAAAAGATTATAATTATTTATTTTTTCATATTAGTAAGGATAATGAAATAAAAGAAGTTACTAGAAATAATGTATATTTTTATTTCAAGAAATCATTACAAGAAATGGGGATAAAACATACACAAGGTCCAAGGATTCATGATTTAAGACACACCTTTGCGACATTATCATTAGCACACTTGTCTAAAACTGAAAAAGATATAAATTCTTCTTTAGCTTATTTAAGTACATATTTAGGACATAAATCATTTAGAGAAACACAAAAATATATTTGGATGACTCCAGATTTATTCAATGACACATTAATAAAAATGGAAAATTATTCTCTATTTATAAAGGATATATTTGATGATGGTAACTATGAAGAACAATGATTTAGCAAATTTAATAAATAGTTTCTTTTCAACGTATTTAAAAAATGAGAGAAAATACAGTGATAATACTTACTTAAGTTATTTAAATGTGATATCTCAACTTATAAATTATTTTGAAGAACATCTAAATAAAAAAAGATATGAAATAACTCTTAATGATTTTAATAGAGAAAATATATTAAGTTTTCTTGACTATATTGAAACAACTAATAATTGTGTTGAAAAAACGAGAAATCATCACTTGACAGTTATTAAATCATTTCTTAAATATGTTCAAACTGTTAATCCGATATATATAGGAAGATACTTAGAAATTGATAATATCAAGCTGAAGAAAGAGAAAAAGAAAACAATAGATTACTTGACTATAGAAGAATTAGAAACTGTATTAAAACAATGTAATTTAAAATCAAAATCCGGATATAAACATTTTGTATTAATGAGTTTATTGTATGAAACTGCATGCAGAGTATCAGAGTTAATTAATATCAGAATAAATGATATAAATATTTGTAGCAATTCTTATATTAAAGTATTAGGTAAAGGAAGTAAAGAAAGAATTATTTATATATCAAAGAATATGGTTGAAATACTAGAAAAGTATATCAAAAAATTTAATATTTATGAAGGATATCTATTTTTGAACAATTCAAACAGGCAATACACTAGATTTGGAATAAATAAAATAGTAGAAAAATATGTAAATTTGTCAAAAAACAATCAAGAAAGTTTAAATAACAAAAATATAACGCCTCACAGTTTTAGGCATTCTAAAGCTGTACATTTTTTACAAAATGGTACAAGTCTACCAGTAATACAAAAATTTTTAGGACATAATCAAATTCAAACAACAGAAATGTACTTAGATATTACAAACGAAACAGTAATTGATACAATAAATAATTTAGCAAATTTAATTGACTACAATAATACAGAAGGATGCATATGGAATGGAAATAAAAATCTGATAGAGTTATTAAATAGTTTTAAAAAGTAAAAAAATATTATGTGTAGTTTTTTTAGTTATTTCCTTTATAAATAAATAGAAAATTAAAAAAATTCCACATAATCATAAACTACACATAATAGATT
>CANQHU010000095.1 GCA_947623945.1 uncultured Clostridia bacterium
CTATTGCTTCTTTTCACGTTCCATTACTGGTTTACGCTTTGCAAGTTGCTATCGAGTTCGCGACAAATACGCCTCTTAGGACTTTCACCCTAGATTTACGACATGCTCGTCATACTATAAAAAAAAGCAGATTAATTTCTGCTTTTTATAATATTTTCTTTTTCTTTGTTTCAACTAGTGGTGGAATTAGTGGAGAATAAGAATCTCCATCAAAAACTTCTACTTCTACTGTTCTTGTTAGTATATCTGTGTAACTATAGGTAACATTTCTATCATTTTCTTCATATTTTACAACAAATATGTTTGGATAGGCTTTTTCTATTGTAGCTTCTTTTTCAAAGGCTTTACTTCTTCCTAATGAACCTTTTACAATTATCTTTTGTCCTACTTTATCGATGATGTCAGTTTTTAAATTTGCTATATCTGAACGACAAATCATGCTATCACCCTCTCCTTTAAGATGGTTTGATTATAGCATTTTTTCCGTATTTTGTCAAAAAAAGTAATGTGTTGTCATTTCCTTGTACCTCTCTATTTTCAAGTGTTTTGTCCGTTTTTGTTTGTTGTTTTACACTTATGTTACAGTTTTGTTACAGTAATATTAAGTTGATTTATTTTTATTTATTGGTCAATTTTCTTTTTTATCATTTTTCCGTTTGCACCAATGCCACTTACCCCTTTTTTACCATCTCTTAACTCTTCTTCGATATCATCAATTGATATATATTTATATTTTTCTGTTGATGCTACTTTTTCTGCTATAATTAATGGATCTAAAAAATCTATTAAAATTCTTGCAGGTGAAGATGCAAAATTGGCACCTGCAGAAATAATGGCCTCAAAATAACTTTGACATGCACCAGCAAAAATGACTAAATTTTTTTTATTTTCTTCATCATACTTTCTTGCTTCTTTTACTGTATTTATGAAATATTTTGAATTTCTATAATTATAAATATTGTGATAGTCAATTCCTCTTTTTATCATTCCATCATGTCCAGTTATGACCAAAATGTCAGGATCATAGGCTTGCAATAAACGGTAAACTACTTTGGGCTGTCTATATTCTGGTACGTTTCTTACTATTGCATTAAGTCCTAATTTTTTATAATAGTAATATGATTTTTTACTATATTTCTTATCTCCATCTAAATGTAGTATTTTTCCAGTTATTATAATTTCTTTGTTTCTACTTTCAAAATTGATTTTTTTTTGATTATTTTTTCTTTCTTGGATTTTTTTGTTTATTTTTTTATTTAGGTATTCTATTCTTTCATTTATCATCCTTTTTTCTACTATTTCTAAGTCTTCTACACTGCTGTCTGCTTCTATTCTATCTATTAGCCCTTCTAAGATGGCTATTTTGCCTCTGTTTGTGCTTATTATATTTTTTACTACGAAGATTATATCTTTTCCATATGATTTTCTTGCCACAATACTTCCTTTTTTTATTTTATTCATTGTTTAATCACCTCTGAATTTTGGCTATTATATTTTATGTCAAAATTTGTCGATAAGTGATTGTTTTTTGCCATGAAAAAAGGAATATAATTAATCCATTATATCCCCCTTTTTTTATTATTTCTTTTTTAGTTGACTGTATTTTAATTTGGTTGCCATTCCTCCTCTCATATGCCTCTCTGCTTTGTTTTCGTCTAAGATTACTCTAACTTGTTTTGCTAAACTTGGATTGATTTTTTTTAGTCGCTCTGATACGTCTTTGTGTACTGATGTTACTTTCCAGAGCGGTATCTTTAATATCATTAAAGTTAGTTATAACAGTTGGCGTAGAGCCTATTTCATCTAATAATTTTAATCTTACTTCAACATTTGAATCGCTATCTACTTCAATAACATCTATTATTGTTTTTAGCATTGCATTTGTTATTGTTTCATTATTAAGTATGTCATCAACTGTACTAATTGTTTTAGTAAGTTCTTTTTCTAATACATCTTTTTCTTTTATCTCTGATGTAATTAACTTTAGTTCTCTTTCTAATCTTGCAATATCTTCATTTAATGGATTTGTATATTGCTTTAATTCTTGGATATTTATTACTTCATTTTGGAACATTTCCATGTATTTTTGTTTTTTGGTCGTAACTTTTTCTATTTCTTGTAAAAGGCTTTGTTCACTTCTTTCATTATTTTCTCTTAATTTTGTAATCTTTTCAAATTCTTTTTCGACTGCTTTCATAAAATTCTTTTTATTCTTTATAATACTTTTTAGATATACTTTTATTGCATTTAAAAGTTCTTCTTCATCAATTACTGTGGTATTTGGACAATGATTTACACCCATTGAATTTCTACCACTACATACCCATCTTATATATTCTTTTCCATCATCTGAGTATTTTCTTCTTATTCTTCTAAATGAATAACCACAATGTTTGCAATAAATAAGTGTACTAAATACATATTCTGTTTTTTCTCTTTTGTTATTTAATTTAAATTCATTTGACCTTTGAGCTAAAATATCTTGTGCTCTATTAAATAGTTCATCTGATATAATTCTCATTTCTGGTCTTTCTACAGTTATCCATTCTTCTTCTGGTAAGTCTTTTCTTGTTCCTGTGATAAAGTCTGTTACTTCTGATTTTTTATTTATTACTCTACCAGTATAAATTGGATTTTTAAGCATTCTAACAATAGAAGTTTGTACCCATTTTGATTTTGTTTTTTTAGTTCTTATTCCTCTATCATTTAAGTTCCAAGCAATTTTAGTAGTTCCAATTCCTTTGTATACATAGCTTTCAAATATTTCTTTTACAATTTTTGCTTCTTCTTCATTAATTTTTAGTGTATATCTTTCATTTGGTATTTTATCATATCCGAAAACAATGTTAGGAACTCTACCTTTCTGTGCAGTAATATCTTTTCCAAACTTAACCCTTTTGGACATATTCGCACTTTCTTGTTGTGCCATTGCACCTAAAATAGTTAATATAAATTCAGAGCCACCTTCCATTACTTCTCCATTGTTTAAGAAATCCACTTGTACATTATATGATTTTAGTTCTCTTACACTTTGTAATAAATCAACTGTATTTCTTGCAAAACGACTTACATCTTTTACAACTACTTTATCAAATTTTTTTGCTTTGGCGTCAATCATCATTTGTTGGAATTGTTTTCTGTGCTTTATTTGTTTTCCAGATATTCCTTCATCTGCATATAGCTTGTACAATTCATAACCATTCTTTTTTGTAAATTCATTAAAAAATTCTATTTGTTTTTCAAGAGAATCAATTTGTGCCTCTTTTTCAGTTGATACTCTGCAATATGCTGCAATTTTCATATAAAATTTCTCCTCCATACTACCACAATTCACTTTGAAATAGTATTTTATTTTTTTGATTATTTACTGCTATAAAAATAGCATATCCATGATTCCAATCATTATCTTTATAAGG
>CANQHU010000096.1 GCA_947623945.1 uncultured Clostridia bacterium
ATTACGTTATCCAAACCTTTATAAAATCCAAACCTTTTTGATAAAAGCCTAAAATTTAAAGCTTTTTATCAATTAAAAGTTTGGATTTTATTTTTGTCTATTTGCATAAATCTGATAATTTCTGTATATCTTTTTTCCATTTTTTTGTTGTATTTTTTGTTGTATCCAATTTTTCTAATGCTTGAGCTTTTTGAGCTGTAGTTATTTCAAGATAAATCATTGTTGTTTGCAATTGCTCGTGACCCAAAAGATATGAAATCTGTACAATATTCATTCCATCTTCTAACCAATGACTTGCAGCAGCATGGCGTAATTGATGTGGATGTAATGTTTCTGGTACTTCTTTGCATTTTTCATGTGCTATTTTAGCCCATTTTTTCAATTGTTTTTCTACAGCTGGTTGTGTCATTTTTTCTTTTTTTCCTTTTATTTTAGAATAAAATAAATAATTGTTTTCATTATAATCTATATTATGAGTTTCCAAAATGTATTTATTTAAGTATTCTACGGTCTTCGGCAATAAATACAAACTTCTTAATTTGTTGCCCTTTCCGATTATTACAATATATGGTTTTCCTACATCAAGATATATATCTTTTAATCTTAACGATAACATTTCATTAACTCTTATAGCAGTATTATACATAAGCACAAACATTGTTATATCTCTTTTTCCTGTTTTTGTTGTTTGATTTATTACACTAAATAGATTTTTTAGGGCTTCTTTACTTATTCCCTTTACTTTTACCTTTTTTGTTTTTTTTCTTGTTATGCCACAAGCTTGTGTATATATGTGTAATAATGAAATATCTTTTTTACCAAGGTATTTAAGAAAAATTTTCAATGATGCTAATCTATTATTTACAGATTGAGGTTTACTTTTTCTAACATTTATTAGCCATTCCATCCAGTTTTCAATATTTGAAACACTAAAACATTCATAATTAATATTTAATATATTTATGCCATTAGCTTCAAGATATTCTAAATACAATTGGAGTGCAATTCTGTAAGATTTCAATGTATTCGAACTTTCTGTTTTAGTATATATATAATTACTTATAAAATCTGAAATATATTTTATTATTTCTTTTGATTCATTTTTTTCTTTATTCATCATGACTCACCTCTGGTATTAAATTTTCAAATCCTTTATTTACTTGGTTCATAAAAATATCAGAAATTTGGGGAGTTAATGAATAATAATATTTAGTACTTTCTATTGTTGTATGTCCCATACTTTTACTTAAATAATATAGATTAGTCGTAAAGCCAACATCTTGATTAGTCCATTTATTAATATTAGTTATTGCATAGTTATGCCTCAAATCATAAGGAATAGCATAAGTTGTATTATATTTATTCCACATTTCTTTAAAATTTTGACTTACCCAGTCTTTCCTATGGTGGGAATTATTTTTATTTGGAAAAAAGTATATTCTATTTGGATATATTTTAGAAATTCTTTTATCATAATCAACTAATATTTTTGTCATAGAATCATGTAAAGCTACATAGTGTTGGTTATATCCCTTTGAATTTTTTATGCTAATAATTCCATTTTTTAAATCTATATCTTCTTTTTTTAATAATCTTGCTTCAATAGTACGAATTCCAGTACTATAAAGTAATCTAAAAAATACTGGAATCATAATTTGTTTTGCAATAATATCTTTTCTTTTCATTCTAATTTTTATATTATCACAAGCATAAAAGAAATTCTTCAGTTCTTCTTCAGTAAATGAATGTGGAATATAGGTTATTTTTTCTGGTTTAGGAAACTCAGGAACTTTTAAATTTGTTAATCCTCTAGAATTAGTGTATTTTAGAAATAAAACAACAACACGAATTCTTGCTATATTAGATTTATTTTTTTCAGTGGTTCTCTGTTTACACCATGAATCGACCATTTCTTGAGTTAATATATTTTCATTGGGAAAATTTTTTACGCAATAGTTTTCAAATGTTTTTAAATTTCTTGCAAAAGGGTTTTCACTCCAACATTGAGATGCAATTTGATATTTTATAAATTTATCGATCATTGGCTTCATAAAGGAATTATATCTAACCATTTTTTGTCACCTCCACATTTGTAAATTGTTCAACACTCAATGCACATTGCCTTAAATGAGTAATATCTGCTTTAAGATATGCTTCTAATGAATCAGGAGAGGTGTGCCCTAAAGTTTGTGTAATAACTGGTTGTGGCACATTATTTTCGAGTAATGTTGTCGCTAAATTATATCTAAAAATATGAGTTCCTCTACGTTCACCTTTTTTCATTCTTATATTTGCCTTGTCCATTATTTTTGAAACAGCAATTTTTACTGTACTTCTTGTTATAGGAAAATTACAGTCTAATCTTAAAAATAAATAAGGCATATCAGTTAATGGACGTTCGGCTTTTAAATATTCATATAATGCATTTCCTACAACTGGCAATAAAGGAAGTTGCAATTCAACATTTGTTTTAGTTTGTGTAATATTTATAGTTTCATTAGTCCAATCAATATTTTGTAATTTTAAATTAACAATATCACAACTTCGTAAGCCAGTATATAATAGAATGGTTACTATAGCTTTATGTCTTAAACTTATATTTGTATCTTTATCATCTAAAACAGTTTTTATTTTTTTTACTTCATCTTTAGTAAGAAATTGAATATTTTTTCTTACTTCTTTCATTTTTGGCAAATATTCCATTATTCTTTTACAGCCAATAATATGTGGTGCGCATGCTTTAAATACAGCTCGAATATTCTTTTTGTATGAACAACTATAAATTAGTTCGTTTTTATTGTTCATAAAAAAATTTAATACATTATCTTCTGTTATATTTTCTATACAGTGAATTTCCTTATTTTGTAAGTACATAAGAAATACTGTTGCATTTCTAGCTTCATTTTTGATTGTAGTAGCTTTTTTGCCAGTAGTTTGTGAAATTTGAATGTATTTATCTATAATTTGTTTAAATTCACTATTAAGTTTTGCATAATTTGAATTATCAATTATCTTGTGTTTATTTCTATGCCTATTAGGAAGTAATCCATATATATCAAAATTCATAATAATTGTAAGTAAATCTAAACGATGTCTTCTGTTCCTTTCTATTGAAATTTTTCTTATGTAATTTTCGTAATAGTCCAAATATGAATCATAATTACTACCATATTTTATTAATCGATTAAGTTCATTCTGGATCTTATTAATATACGTTTTCGAATAATTATTGTTTTTCATATGTGTTACTAGCTTTTTTCCATTGTTTTTTAGATTGGTTATATCCATATCTAAGCACCTCCTTTACATAATTATATCACAAATAAAATCCAAACTTTTAATCGATAAAAAGCTTTAAATTTTAAGCTTTTATCAAAAAGGTTTGGATTTTATAAAGGTTTGGATAACGTAAT
>CANQHU010000097.1 GCA_947623945.1 uncultured Clostridia bacterium
ACCTCCAAATTTATAGATATTGTATCACAAAATCATAAAATTTGGAAGTATTTTTCACATAAATTGCGGAAGAACCATAAAAATACTTTTTTTCCAATTTTAAAAATGTACGAAAATTCCAGTTTAAAATTCATCATTCAGAAAGAAAAATTTCTTTCTGAATGGTATTTTTTTATAATCTAAACAATGCTTCTTTTTTTATTGCTTCTTCTGAGTATATATCAAATAATTCATTCATTTCATATAATAATGTATCTGGTGTTACTTCTATTTTATTTTCTATTAAATTTAATAATGCAATTCTTGCATATGCTGTTGCTTCTCTATTATCCATTTTATATCCTTTCCGTTAAAAAAATTTTTCTTCTCTATAGTCTTTTTTTAACATTACATCTTTTTTACTACAGTTGTATGCTAAATAGTGTAATTCATTTATTATTTCTTCTTTGGTAAGTTCATGACCTGTATCATTTATCTTATCTATTGCAACATCTACATATATTATCATCTCTTTAACAGTCATTTTAGTTACCTTCCTTTTCTATCATTTTATTCATTTCTATATTTCTGTCTTTTACTCTATATGATTGTCCTTTTATTTTTATTATATGGCTATGATGTACTAATCTATCTATTATTGCAGCTGTGACTACTGAATCTCCAAATATATCAGACCATTTGCTAAAAATTTGATTAGTAGTCAGTATTGTTGATTTTTTTTCATATCTTTTATTTATTAATTGAAAAAACAAATATGCTCCTTCTTTTGTTATTGGCAAATATCCTATCTCGTCTATTATCAATAACTTATATTTACAAAAATATTTTATTTTTATATCTGCTCTATTTTCAGAATTTGCCTTTACTAGTTGATTAATTAAATCATTAAAAGTTATGTAATATGTGCTTATTCTTCTTTTGGCAGCAGCCATTCCTATTCCAACTGCTAAATGAGTTTTCCCAACCCCACTAGTTCCTACAAAAATTATATTTTCATTTTTTTCCATGAACCTTAAAGTTTCTAAATCATACAATTCAGTTTTATCAACACTAGGTTGATAACTAAAATCAAAATCATCTATTGTTTTCTCAAAAGGAAATGCAGATACTTTTATATTAACTTTAGCAGCTCTTTCTGTTTGATATTTAATTTCCTCTTTAGTTAAATCATACAACATTTCTGTAAATGATATATTTTTATCTTTCATTTCATCTAAATACTTTGGTAATGTATTTCTTATATTTTGTAAATTTAAAATTTCTAAATTATCAATTAAATCTGTATATATGCTCATTTTTTTACCTCCTACAATTCATCATAAATACTTAAATGCTCTTTTACAAACATTTCAATTTCATCATTATTACAGCCTTTTAAAGAATCTGACTTTAATATATCCACAACATGTTCTTTATGATAATTTAAAAATCTTTCTTGTTTTTTATGCTTTGTTACTAAATTTGTTGTATAATATATATGAATATATTCATCAGTTTCTACAACAGACACTGATTTACCTATTAGGTATGTTGGAACAGAGTATTTTTTTCCTTTATATGTAATCATAGATTCTTTTGATACTTTATATTCCTTTGGAGAGGTTGTGTAAGTATTCAAAATATTTTGATTTGGTAAAGGCAATAAATACTTTGTTTCTTTTTTCAATCGTTCAATTGGTCTCATATTTGTACCTTGTGATACTTCATTATTTATTTCTTGCATAAACATTTTTACTATTTTTTCTAACTCCTCATATGTTTCAAATTCATTATTATATACTTGAAGTCTATCAACTAGCTTTGCTAATGATTCCACTTTTCCCTTAGTTTGTGGTCTAAATATTCTACATGTTATTGGATTAAATCCTATATCTTTTGCGTATTGAACAAATTTTGTATTTAATTTTACATTTCCTATTCTGCTATTTGCTCTATCTACTACAGTTGCCATATTATCAAAAAGTATTTCCTTCGGTATACCTCCAAAATATTTAAATGCTTCATTCATACACTTAAATAGAGTATTTTGTGTTTTGTCTGATGTTAATTTAACAAACTTCATTCTAGAATATCCTAAAACCATTAAAAATATATTTACTACAAAAATTTCACCATTTTTTGATATCATTTTTAAGTTTTCTTTCCAATCTACTTGTGCCTGAAGTCCTGGAGCTGTTTCAAATCTTATTGTTGCCTTTTTTATTTGTTCTTGCTTATGTTTTTGTACAAAATCAGCTACTAGAGAATATGAACCTGTAAAACCTTCTTTTTGAATAAATTTAAAAATTGCCATACTTGTACAACCAATTTCTAATTTTGATATTATTGTTTCTTTAAAATTGTCTAATTTAGATTTTTTTGCTTTTTGCTTTTTTTCTTTAGGTTTGTAACCATTTAAATATCTTTTAACAGTTCTAGGATCACATCCCATAATTCTTGCCATCGCTGCTTTACTCATAATTTCTTTTTCGCCTCCTCTCAAAATTAATGTAATTTGATTAAGTACATCTTGTCTCATACTATCACTACTCCTTTCTATTGAGACATTTAACCAATTATATTTAATTGATGTACTTAAATTTTATCAATTTTTACCTTTTTAGGTAATCGAGTAGAGTAGAAAATTTTATAGAATAAAATTTTCATTCCCTCTCACACCACCACATCGTGCCGTTCGGCAATGGGCGGTTCAATTTATAAGTTTAATTTCAAGCTAAGTAATAATCTAGGGCAAAGACTAATCCTCTTCGTCCTAGTTTTTCATTAGGTTTTTGTAATCCCTCTTTTGTTATTGCATTTTGTAATATTTTAGAGTGTGAAATAAACATATAACCTTTCCTACAATATACTAAACCTCTTGCTTCATCAATAGAATATCCACATTTCATAAGGTTTTTAATTTGTGTTTTTGGCTTCTTCCATTGCTTCCATATAATCATTCTAATTCTAGCACGTAGATGTTCATCTGTTTCTTTAAGGAATGTTTTCATCTTTGATATTCTAAAATAGTTTACCCAACCTCTGATAGCCCAATTTAGTTCTTCGAACCTCTTGTCTAGTGATTTACTTTTGCTTCGATTTGTTAGTCTTTTGAGTGTCCTTTGAAATTTCTTCTTGCTCTCTTTATGAGGTGTACATTCCCATTTCTTCATTTTGTAAAATCCAAAGCCCAAATATTTTAAATCCCAAGGTGTGCATACTTTTGTTTTGGTCATGTTGACTTTGAGTTTTAACTTATTCTCAATAAATTTTGTTATTGATGTCATTACTCTATTGGCTGCTTTTTCACTTTTAACTAAAATTATTGTATCATCTGCATACCTCGTAAAATGTAAATTTCTTGCCTCTAGTTCTTTGTCTAATAAATTAAGCATTATGTTCGATAGTAAGGG
>CANQHU010000098.1 GCA_947623945.1 uncultured Clostridia bacterium
ATACTATTGAAGCCTATAATGCAGTATTTAACTGTATCATAGGCTTTTTATACTTTCAAAAGTGTCAAACTTGAGATAATACCAAATCTGTTTTTGAAAAGCAACCTAGTTTACAAAAAATTAATTTAACTTTAGCTGTTTTATCTCGTAGAATAGTTGATGCTGGTCATTCAATTTGCTTTAAGAAAAAGCATTACAGAACTGTAAATTCAGTCGGTACACCAATATATTTTGGAAAAGGGTCTAAAGCAATAGTTATTGAATCTTTTGATAAAAAATTATATGCTACTGTTGAAGATAGCATCTTTGCACTAGAAGAAATACCAGAAGTACAAGCATACTCTGAAAACTTTGATAAAATATTACCGACAGAACCCAAAAAGATTTACATACCTAAAATGATACATCCTTGGAAAAGAAAATCTTTTGAAGCATTTGTTGAAAAGCAGTTTTTAAAAATTTCTAAAGAATTAGAAAAAGAGGTTTCTTAAAGTAATTTTTAAAATTAATCATTTTTTCGTAGGGTACATGAAGGGTAGCAAAAATGATGGTGTTCGAAGAACAAATTTTAAAAATTACTATAGTACCCTGTCCCCAAAAAATTGCCCCAAAAAAATCAAATTTTTAGGGCTTATGTTTAAAAAAATTTGGGACATTTTCAAATTTCATTGACACATAATTTTGACATTTCTATGAGTTTTTGGTTTTGGGGATTTCCTTAGATTTCATATTCTAGTTCTACTTTGTAATTATATATGATATTAAAAATATCTTCTGTTTTGTTCGTTTTTACTATTTTTGACATTAATTCTTTATTTTCTTTATCTGTTACTGTTTCTGTTATTCTCTTTTGTATATACTATAATTATGTGAAATATAGCTTTTTGAACTGTTTTATGATATAATTTTTATGTCATATAATTCCAAATGGAAAATAACATTCAGAAAATTTTATTAAAGGATATTTGAAAGGAGATTGATACTAATGAGTACTTCACTTTTTATATTGCCTATTATTGGTGTATTTTTATTTGGCATAGGCGTATGTATTATTTTATATATCTTTTTGTCAGTTAAAAATAAAAATACATCAGATTATTTTTTTTGTAATAGCAATAAAGTTAATCCAAAATTTAGTGACTACGAAATTTCTATTGATGAAGCTTGTAAAAAATTTGAACTTTTAGATATTTAATTAATTAATTTCCTTTAATAAAATTCAAAGCTCCAAAGTAAGTTTTTACTGAGGGGCTTTTTATATAATATATTAGGTTACATACTTTCATAAGAAAGTTATGAAACACATCTCATTCATTCACTTGCTTTTTACTTGCTGAAATGAACAATATTAAACAAGAATAAAACAAATTATTTAGTGTACTTAATTAATACGTTCTCCAGTAAGAATTATTTAAGTACACTTTATTATAATTTATGTTTTGTATTGCATTTGTGTATAAAATGTGATACAATACATATAATAGAATATAGGAGGTGTTAATTATGGCTAAAACAGATACTTTGCATATAAGAATAGAACCTAGTGTTAAGAAAAGAGCTGAAGAAACATTAAACGATTTAGGTTTATCTATTACAGAAGCTATTAATGTGTTTTTAAATCAAGTTATATTAAATGATGGAATTCCTTTTGAAGTTAAAAAACCTAAATTTAATAAAGAAACTATACAAGCAATTGAAGATACAAAGAATGGTAAAAATTTAAGTAAAACCTTTGATAGTGTAAATGAAATGTTTGAGGAGTTGGATAAATAGTGCTAAAAATTAGATATAGCAATCAATTTAAGAAAGATTATAAATCAATTCAAAAAAGAGGTTATGATATTAATAAATTAAAGGTTGTTGTTCAATTATTATTAGAAGAAAAACCTTTGCCAGCTAAATACAAAGATCATTATTTAACTGGTAATTATAAACGGATTCAAAGAATGTCACATTCAGCCTGATTGGCTTTTAATTTATTGTATTGAAAAAGATAAATTAATATTAACTATTTCTAGAACAGGTTCCCATTCTGATTTATTTTAATAGGTTACATACTTTCGTTAGAAAGTTATGTAATAGCCCTAAGTTATTGCTTACTTAACTATATACTGAGAAAAACAATATTGAGCAAGAATAAAACAAATTATTTAGTGTACTTAAATAAATCATTCTCCCCTATGAGTTTTGACCAATGGTACAAAACTTGGTAAATGATGCGGTACATACTGAAAATAAAACTAATAAAAAATACCATCCTTTTTTAGAATGATATTTTTATTTATCTGTTGTTCGAACAAATACGTCGTTGGTACCCAAGGCGGGACTCGAACCCGCATGGTTTCCCGCACGATTTTGAGTCTTTTAAGGTATTTTATACTTAATTATTTTTAGTATATGATACTACTTTTTAATAAGCTCAAAACTATGGATTTTATAGCAATCATCTTTATTTTTCTTACTTGCTAAATTATATAATAACTTTATATCATTTTGCAAGTTTTTTGAAAAAATGTTAGATGTTTTGTTAGATATGTTAGATGTAATAGTTATTTACTATTGATTAAAATTAAGGCTATTTGCTTAATTGCAAGTAGTCTTTTTATATACAGAGAAATGCAGTACCTCTATAAAAGTGCTAGGTGTAATGAGCCGATGCTAGAAAATACATTCGTATTAGTATAAACGGTCTATTTATACAAAGTGCGTGAGTGAGATTTTACAACCATAGACTCACAATAATAAAAGAGTTTTTGGGAGGCAAAGCTTGGATGTGGATTTATAATTGTAAAAAGTGTGGACAAGTATGCACATTGACAATTAAATACTATTTTATTTGTATTGTCAGCAATTATAGTAGTTCTCTACTTACTAGACTACCTATGAAACGAAGCGACCGACTGACGGTTTCCTACTTTTTAGGTGTAATAATCCTTTTTTCATATATTGGGATTATTACGCCTAATCATCTTCGCTCTCTCCCTCTGGTTTCATAACATATACATTAAAGAAATGGAGTGATTTAAATGAATTTAGAATATATAAAGCAAGGAGATTACTATGTTCCTAATATATCAATTCCAAAAGAAAACTCGGATACAATTTATAAAGATATAGGGAAATATGGAAGATTAAGACTAACTTTTTTGAAGGAAAATAATAAAACTTTATACCAAGAATTATTACTTGATAATAAACTGCATGAGCATTTAGTTAAGATCAACGAAGAAACAAAAAGTAAAATAAATGAATTGATAAATTTACTTTCTAAGCAAGAAAATGT
>CANQHU010000099.1 GCA_947623945.1 uncultured Clostridia bacterium
TAAATTAATAATTTAAAAATTTTATTAAAGACCTATTAAATTCATCTTTAACATCATAAAATGCACCATGCCCAGCATTTTCAAATGGAAATAAAATTGAAGAACGAATATTATTATGCATCATTTCTGCCATAGGAAAAGGGCATATTTTATCTTCCTTTCCATGAAAAATAGCTGTTGGAACATGAATATATTTTAACGAATCGAATATATCTTCATCTCTAAGAGCAATTAAAGAATTCATTTCTCCTATTGCAGAAGCACTATTACTTAAATTTTGAAACCAATTCTTAAATGCATTAGAAGGTCTTTTGTAAAAAAACATATTTCCGAAATTTTCATTTAAAGCTGGTCTATCATTATATCCTAGTTTTATTAAATCATTGGTAGATTCTATTATTTGACCATATGGATTATTTGTTGTTTTTGAATATGAAGGAACAGCAGAATCAAGCAAGCATAATTTTCTAACACCATATCCATTATACATTTGCATATATTTAGTAGCAATTGCTCCTCCCATTGAAAAACCTAGTAAATCAAAATTTGATAAATTTAAAGCATATATTACATAATATAAATCAGTTGCAAATTGATTATAATTATATCCATTACTTGTTTCATCAGAATTTCCAAATCCTCTTATATCAATACTTATAATTCTATATCCATTTTTTATTAAATCTGGTAATTGGTATTCAAACATCTTATGTGATAAAGGCCAACCATGAATTAAAACAATTGTCTTATATGCATTTGGATTTAATTCATAAACTGCAATATTTGAATTATCATTTGATGGAATAAAAAACATTAAAATCTCCTTCTTTCATAAATAGTAATATATAATATGAAAATTAGTATAAATAGTGTTTTGAATATGATGAAAAATTAGAAAGAAATAGCATATATGAAAAAATTGCACATATGACTAACAATGCAAATAATGAAGTGCGTAATCTAGAAGTTGTTCAAGAACAAAAAAGTAAAGAGCTATGTTTCCATAGCTCTTTTTCGATTGTTAGTTATTTGGTAGGTGTATCATTTCCTACATCTCTTTTGACCCATAGGGTGCGTGGTTGACACAATCTACCACCTCAAATAACTATTTATATTGTACTTTAATTATACAACTTTTATTCATAAATGTCTAGTTTTTTTAAATAATAAATTATCTTTCTTGTTTCTTTTTATTTTATTAAAAGTTTTATTTCCTATCTTAATCATAGTTATTATAGAATTTTTAGTATGTTTTTCATCATTTAATATTGCAATTTTTAATACTACATTTAAGTTTAATTTTTCATCTATAGTTTTAATCAGTACTAATGTATTATCTCTGTTATTCCAGTCTTTATATATGTAATCGGGATCATATAAAACATCGGGTAAAATACTTTTTACTTCATTAAATAGTTGGACTCTTTTTGTTTCAACATGATTCATTCTCTCATAAGTAAAAATAACTTCATTTGTTATTAAATGCTCACCGATTTTTTCAAAAAGTTCTGTATTTAGTTTACCAATTTCTATGTATTCTTTTTCTTGCATTAAATCTTTCCTTTCGAAGATTATTGTACTACAAATACATGTATTTTTCAATCAAATTTTCGATTTTTCTCTAAAATTATTAAAATGGTACAGCCAATAACCCTAAATTTTTTTAAACCGACAAGTCGGCATATAATGGTTTGTAGGAGCTAAAGCTCCAACACAACCATTTAATTAACAACATTATGGTACAGAAGAATTAGCACACTTGGAAATGGTAGGAACAATAGTACACCAATTAACAGATGGAGCATCAATTGAAGAAATAGAAAAGGCAGGATTAGCACCATACTATACAGACCATGGAGTAGATGTATATCCAGCATCAGCAGCAGGAGTACCATTTACAGCAGCATATATCGCATGTAAAGGAGATCCAATTGCAAACTTACAAGAAGACTTAGCAGCAGATGTTGCCACTTTGAAGATACAACATCAATAAAATAAGAAAAGATTCAATAAAGTAAATCAATATTTTATAATGATAAAAAAACAAGGTTTTAAAGAAAAAATACTAAAGCGGATATAAAAACATATACAAACGGATACGTCAAAAATGTACGCTTAGAGGCTTTTTTAAAAAATTTCAAACGGATATTTTGATACTATTAAAAATATTGATGTATCAAGCAAAAATAAAATTCAGGGTGTGTCATGGTTAAGGAGTATGGCACAGGGAAAGATGAAAAACAGAAAAATAGTGTGTATTATCTGAAAAAAATTAGTTCAGTTTCACTATTGAGAAAAATGTAATTTTGTGATATAAATAGTTGTAGAAATATAAGTATAAAGATAAGAGGTTAAAAATGGAAAGGAATATAAATATATATAATAAAATAGAAAATTGTAATATAAAAGCAAAAATATTTTGTGAGGATTCAAATAATAAAAGTAATAGTATTTTTATATTTTGTCATGGCTTTTGTAGTGGGAAAGGAAGTGATTCAGTAAGAATAGTAGCAAATAGGCTTCTAGAATTTGGAATTTCATCTATTTCATTTGACTTCCCTGGGCATATAGATAGCATTCAAGGTACAGATAAATTAAAAGTAGATGTATGTACCTCGTATATTGACTCTATTGTTGCATATGTAAAGGAAAAATATGGAAGTGACATCAAAATATCTTTTTATGCTATTAGTTTTGGAGCATATATTTTGATGAATAAACTTATAGGAGATTCTTCAAATTATGATAATATAGTGTTAAGATCACCAGCCTTTAATATGAAAGATATTTTAGTTCAATCATTATTAAAGGAGTCGTTTGAACAATATAAAAAAAGTGGAAAAGCTAAAGCTGGACATGAAGGTAAATTAGAAGTACCATATTCATTTTATGAAGATTTAGTGAAGCATAACTTATATGATAATTATAAAGAAAAAAGAAAAATTTTAATACTTCAAGGAGAACAAGATGATACTGCACTAATAGGAGATACTTATAAATTTATTAAAAATAAACCAGAGATTGAACTTATAGAAATGAAAAATATTAAGCATCATATGAACCCACAAGAAATCGCACTAAGCACTGAAATTATACTTAAAAGATTAAATATTAAAAGAGTGTCAATAATTTTTGAAAATTTCACTAAAAAATAAGATTATTTTATTAGCGAAAATTTCACGTATGTATAAACTT
>CANQHU010000100.1 GCA_947623945.1 uncultured Clostridia bacterium
AAAAACCTCAAGTTATGCCCATATTATATAGGACTAGCTTGAGGTTTTTAATAACGCCTTTTCTTCTAGCGCTTACAAAATAAAGATAAGAAATTTTATTATATCTCTTACCTTTATTTCTATAATTATACACATTTTATTATTTCATATAAAGCACGACGCGGAACCCAACGTGGACGTAACAGCGAGTGAGTGCCTCGTGACCGTAGGCATGCACAACTGGGTACTCTGCCCCATTGTGATCGAAGCCACCGACCACGAGGAACAACGTACATTGTTTCGCTATTTATGTTGTGTCCTGTTGTCCATTCCCACATGTTTCCTGCCATATCATATATATTATAATTATTGAAGTCTTCGCTTGCCCCTGTTGGAAGTTCTATTCCGTTTGTTCCTCCAAGTTCTGTATTTGGTTCTAATGCCTTTGCTGTTACTGGTCCTTTTTTATAATTTCCTGCAATCTTCCATTCGTTATTCCATGCATGTTGCGCCCAAAGCCCTTCTATATCTTTTTCATATACACTGCTATTATCATTACAGTTTCCCCATGTACTTGAATTTGTTATACTTTTTCCTGTTTTATTTGCATTAGCTCCATATATATTTTCGCATATATGATTCCATGCTTGTAGATCTACTAAATAACTTCCTACTGATGTACTTCCTTTGTACATATTTTCTGCCACTATTTTTGAGTTTGGTTGTGTTATGTAGTTCCATGCTTGTACTCCCTTTTTACTTACTGGTGATAAACTTTGTACTGATTCTAATCCTACTTTAGTGGTTGCTCCTCTTATTCCTCCGTCTTTTTTGTATTCTAAGTTTTCACTATTTGTATCTCTATAAAATTCTTTTGTTTTTTCTGTCTTTGGTATCCCTGCCTCATATCTTGCTATATAGAAGCCTCCATATTTTTTTATACTTTCTTCTGCTACTTCTGTTTGTTTGTTTTCCCAATTTTCTGTTATTTGACTTATTGTTGTATTATCTACTCCATTTTGTACATATACTGCATTTATATTACTTATGTCTTGATCTGTATAGTTGTCACTCCATGCTGAACCATCTTCTCCTCCATTTTTATAATATTCTGGATTAGTCACCCACTCATTTCTTTGTACTGCATTTTTGGCGTTTTGGTATTGGGTTATTGTGCATGGTATCCATACAAATTCATTTCCATCTGTTTTATTTTTTATTACTAATCCATTTGCTATTTTTTGCTCTTCTTCTTTTTCTGATACTACAAATCCTTCTGGAATTGTTGCTACATCTACTCCATCTGTGTAATTATACTTTTTGGTTTCTTTTGCTTCTTCTCCTGGCTTTAATGCATCTTCTAACGAAGTACTTGTATCTCCTGATATTAGTATTTTATATCCATTATACTCTACTACTGCTGGCAATGTTTCTATTTTATTTTCCGCTGATAATGGCTGTCCTTTGTAGTTTACTCCTGTTAAATGACTAATCAAATTTGAATTTAAGTCTTCTATATTTATATTTCCACTATTATCTAAACTTCCTAATACTTCTATTTGCACCTCTTCTTCTGCTGTTTTTTGGTTTGTTAAGTCTTTTGCATTTTGTGCCTTTGTTAATATTCCGTTATCTCCTGTTAGGGTTGCAATTGACACTGCTGCTAAAATCAATAACACGATAATTGTGATTACTAGCGCTATTAAGGTTATTCCTTTATTTGCTTTTTTTAATTCTTCTTTTTTCATTTGTTTTTCAACTTCTTTCTTTTTATTTTATAATCATTTTATTGAAATTTTAGCCTTTATGTCAATATGTTATGATATAGTTTTTAATTTTGACTTCCTATCTATATTTTAAAAAACTAAAAAAATAAAGATAAGAAATTTTACATCTCTTAACTTTATTTCTATAATTATATATATTCTATTATTTCACATAAAGTACGACACGGAACCCAAGGCCGAAGCTACAGCTATCGAGTAAAACGTTACCGTTTGCATGTACAACTGGGTTCCCTGCTCCAGTTCTAGTGAAGTCACCGGCCACGAGGAACAACGTACATTGTTTCGCCATTTATGTTGTGCCCTGTTGTCCATTCCACCATGTTTCCTGCCATATCATATATATTATAATTATTAAAGTCTTCGCTTGCTCCTGTTGGAAGTTCTATTACATTTACTTGATTTTCTGCTCCAGTTTTTTCAGATTCTCCTTTTACATTTACAGCACCTTTGCTATAAGTTAAACTAGGAAATAATCCCCATGGTGAAGATCTATATCCATGATTTGCCCACAATCCTTCAACAGTTTTTTCAAACACACTTGTATTATTTATATAATTTCCCCATGCTGTTGAATTATTTATATCTTTTCCAGTTTTTCCGTATATATTTTCACATATATGATTCCATGCTTGTAGATCTACTAAATAACTTCCTACACTTGTTTCTTCTGAACTTGCTTTATACATGTTTTCTGCTACTATTTTTGAGTTTGGTTGTGTTATAAAGTTCCATGCTTGTACTCCCTTTTTGCTTACTGGTTTTAAATTTTTTATTATATTTAACCCTGCCTCATTTGTTTGTCCTCTGTTGCTACTATCATATGTTAAATCTGTTCCTTTTGGATTTCTATAAAAAACCTTTGCTTCTTCTGGTATTCCTGCTTCATATCTTCCTATATAAAAGCCTTCATATTTTTTTATGCTCTCTTCTGCTACTTCTGTTTGTTCTTTTTCCCAATTTGCTGTTATTTCATTTATTGCTGTTGTTTTATATACTGCATTTATATTACTTATGTCTTGATCTGTATAATCGTCACTCCATACTGAGCCATCTTCTCCTCCATTTGTATAATATTCTGGACTATGACTCCATTCATTTCTTTTCACTGCATTTTTGGCATTTTGATATTGCGTTATTGTGCATGGTATCCATACAAATTCATTTCCATCTGTTTTATTTTTTATTACTAATCCATCTGCTATTTTTTGCTCTTCTTTTATTTCTGATACTTCAAATCCTTCTGGAATTGTTGCTACATCTACTCCATCTGTATAGTTATATTTTTTTGTTTCTTTTGCTT
>CANQHU010000101.1 GCA_947623945.1 uncultured Clostridia bacterium
TAAAAATCAGTAGTTTCAAATTCAGAATGTCCCATAAGTTCTCTTAATACTTCTTTATCCATACCTTTTTCACTATTCAATGTTGCAAAAGAATGTCTAAGTCCATATACTGTCATGTGTTCTAATCCATATTTTTTTATAAATTTGGGCATTTTGTTTGTTAGTCTTTCAGGAACAAAAGGTGTTCCACTTGTATTTAAAAATACATATTCTGAATTATCCCATTTTTTCCCTTGTTCTTTAAATTCTTGCATTTTCTTTTCTTTTAATTTCAACAACATTACTTTTAATCTTGGAGTCATAGGTATTGTACGATAACTTTCTTCTGTTTTTAAATTATCATCTCTACATTCATGACCTATTACTTTCATATCATCATCATATAATATTATATCTTTATAAGCGTTTTCTACAGTAATAAGATTAGTTTCAAATGCTACGCATTTCCATTTAAGTCCACATCCTTCTTCTGGTCGCATACCTGTCTGCAATAATGCTGCATATAATAATGCAAATTCTCTGCCATCATTTTCAAAATGGTCTAGCCAAATACTTTGTCTTTCTTCTGGTAAATATGGTATTTTTGCTTTGGTAGATCTTTTTTTCTTTGGAAATTTTAAACCAAATTGTGGAATCCTATCAATTAACTTTTTTTCATCTTTAGCATAGACTAAAACACACTTAATAAGTAAATATAAGTCTTTAGCCATTCTTGGAGTTTCTTTTCTCTTTTCATTAATATAATTTTCCACAAGTTCTTTAGTTATATCTGCAACATGATAGTCCTTAAAGTCAGGTACTATGTGTGATTGTATAGAATTAACATAAGCCTCAACCGTTTTAGGGCTAATTGTTTTATTTGAAGAAGGATTAATTTGTTTCTTTTTCCAATTAATCCACTCTTTCGCAATGTTTGGAAATAATGTATAATCATCTGCTAACTCTATTATTTTTCTTTTAGCTTTCTGTTCCTTAAATTCTTCAAAATGTTCTAGTTCTTTAGCACACTCATCAGAAAATATCTTTTCTGTATGAACTTGTTTTTGAATTTTAAAATAAATATTAGCAATTTCTTCACCTAATCTTTCTCTAGCTTCCTTTTCTGTTTTTGCTGTTCTTGAAAGTCTAGGGTTCTTATCAACTCCTTCCATTATTGCTGTTAAGTCAAGAGTAACTCTTGCTTCAAAGCTATTTCCTTTTGTTCTAACAGTAACTGTTCCTTTTGGTGCTCTTTGTCTATTAATTTTTTCCATAATAACTCCTTCTTTCTTGGTGTTAATGAAATTTAATAGCAAAAGAGTCGAACCTATTATCTGTAAGAATTATAACGTATATTCAATAATAAGTCAGCCCATTGCATTAAATTTTTCCCCTTATTTTTAATAGTGATAATTTCCGTATTGTCCACAATTTTCTGCAAACCATTTTGGAAGAAGGTCTTTGTTTATAATAATTTTCTTTTTAAATCTAATTGCAGGGAAACCCTTAACTTTAACTAATTGAAGCATTAAATTTCTTCCTATTCCCAACATTTCTCTAGCCTCATCTATAGTAATTCCTAATTTCATATTATTATCATTTGATTCCATAACAGACACCAAAAATAAACCCATATAAATAATTTTATATAGGTTTATAATCCTTTCCATTTAATTTTTTTAGGTACAGCATAAGAAACCTTATCTTTCATTTCTTCTTTTAATCTGTACTCTTTGGTTCTATCATAAAACTTATAAATACTAGGATTCCAATTTCTAAAAGCACGATTACTTATAGTTCTTCTACTTGATAATTCAATAGAATCTTGTATATGTAACAAGTTTAATTTTGCATCAATTTGTTCATTATTTTCTCTGTTTTTATTTCTTCTTTTTTTATTATATTTAACTTTCCTATTTTGTTGTTCGATTTTATTTATTTCTTTTCTTCTATTTTTTTCTTCTTTATATCTAATGTCTGTTTTTAATATCTTTGAAACATATTGCTTACTTACATTTAGCTTATTTGAAATTGCTATAGTATTTAATTTTTGTTCATAATAGAAAATAATAATCTTTTCTTTCTTAGTCATATCAACCCTTTCCATTAAAAATGGTTGACTTTTTATACATCACTTTTTGAACATAGCAATATCTTATAGATCACGAGTTAAGTAATCTATATAATCACTAAAATCTTTTCCATGCAACTCCGATAATTTAGGGGTACGATAAAATTTAGTTTTAGATTTTTTCTGTAGTTTTTTTAATCTTATTGTATTTATAATTGCTAAAATACTCAAAGCAATACAGCCAAACATTAATAATATTGTTAAAATTTTCATATCATATCAACTCCAAACTACTTAAAATTTTTTTAGCCTTTTCATTTACTTGCTGCTCATTATATAAGTAGTACATGAGCCAAATTGTTTCAGCTAATTGCTTGGCTGTCATTTTCTTTGAATGAGTTTTGTTTTCTTCTCGCAAATGATTAAATGCAACAACTGCATAATTTACAAAAGTTTTAAAATCCATTGGAACTACCTCACTTTCTTTTTAATAAAGGTGATTTTTTTTACCTTCTATGAGGCTAGTTCCAAAATGGTATCTAAAATGTAAACTTTTTTGAAAAATTTTTTAAATTTTTTTATTTTTTCTATTTTGTGTTAATGTTTTATATATTTGAAGTCTAATTTCTTGTTCGCAATCTTTATTATGCTTTCCAAAAATATATGACTTTTCCCTTATAAAACTTTCAAATTGTTTAATGATGTTGCAAACTTCATCATCTGATAATGTGTAATTGTTAAATTTATTATCTTCCATTATCAATACTCTCCTTAACTTTTTCTATTTTTCTTTTTATAGATTTTTGTCTTTTCCAAATAGACATTCTAGTTACATCCAATAAAGTAGCGACTTCATTTACTTGATAATTCTCTACATACAATAAAAACACCACTAACTTTTCATTAAAAGTCAATGGTGTTATAAAAAAAGTTTCCCCATTTTTTTTGATGAAAATTTAAAAGAAAAAATAATTGGAAAAAATAAAAAATAAATTATCC
>CANQHU010000102.1 GCA_947623945.1 uncultured Clostridia bacterium
ATTAACCATATTTTAGAGGGACATTTTCAAATAAAATTCAAAATATATAAGTGGACATTTTCAAATAAAATTCACACAATTTTTTTCTAAAATCTAAGTTTTATGATAAAATCTTTATTAATTTGCAGTAATTTAAATTTAATATTTTTGTCTTTCTTTTCTATTTTTATTTCTATTGGTATATTTATTGTTTTATAAAATAATTCTTATTAAAAGGCTTTATAATTATATTTTTCATACCTTTGGTGTCGCAACTTCCATAATAAATATTTTAATGTAAGTTGCTCCATTTCGCACTTCTCTTCGCTCCGTTTGGTCGCTTACGCAGTTATAAAAAATATAATTATAAAGCCTTTTTTATTTTTTATCCCAAAATAAAAAATTTTCTAACTGTTGACATTATGAGTAAACCCTATATTCATCAGTAAGAAAATTTTCCTGCTTAGGTGGCCTATTTGCTACCCAAGCCTTTCCTATTCAATTATAGCATATTAAAGCTACTTTTTCTATTATTTAAATTTTGGTTTTTCACAGCGTTCAGTCCTACTTTTACTGAAAATACTAGATTTTCAATAAAGAGCTGGGCGAAACGAATTGTCGCTGTTGGCATTGGTCGTAAAGTCGCAGCTGCGGTTAGAATCTGGATAACTAGAACTGTCATAGTTGAAACTGCCTCCTCTATTGCTACAAGGATGGTTAGTAATCGCGGTAGCATATTCTAATGTCCATTCCCATTCATTTCCTGCTAAATCATATATATTTAGCTTTTTAGTTGTTTCTGATGCTCCTGTTGATAGTAAAGTATTATCTTTATTATTATTGTCGTATGATAATTTTTCTGATATTTTACTCCATGTTCCAGCATTATAAGAATATCCTTTTGCATTTTCACTTGTTATTTCTAAATCTACATTACTATAATTCCCCCATGTATTGCTGTTTTCATTGATATCTACTTGAGACAGTTTTCCTCTTACTTCTAAAAATTTACATACTAAGTCCCATTGTATTCCAAATAGTAAACTACTTGTTTTACTACTATCTGGTGATATAGCCTTTGCTAATGTTTCTGCTTGGCTACACGTTACATAGTTATATGGTATTGCATCTTTTTGTATTATTACTTGTTCTTCATCTATAGGATTTTCTTTTGATGTTCTTGCTAATTCAAAATTTTCTTCTTCTGTTCCGGTTGTTCCTTTTATTCCTGCTTCATATCTTCCTATCCAAAATCCTCCATTTTTATATACACTTTTTATCATTTTTTGATATGTTTCTTTATATTCATTTAATGTTAATCCGCATCCTGTATCTAATTCTTTTTGTCTTTCTTCTGTCGCTGTGTTTTCTGTTACTATATCATTTACTTCTTTATCTGCATACCATTCATCTGTCCAATAACGTCCTTGTCCTTTACTTCCTTCTGTATATGATTCTGCATATTTTTTTAGTGCTGCTGTTATGGAATCACAATTTGTTTTGTCTTCTTCAGAATATCCTGTTTTATTCGTAAATGTTAAATCTGCTGGCATTTCATTTTTTGGTACTTCTATCCATACCCATTCATTTCCATTTTTATCTACTGCTACTAATCCTTCATTAACTGTACTTTCTCCTTTTTTTCTTGTTGGTACCATTCCTGCTGGAATTTTTACTCCATTATATTCTGTTTCTTCAAAATTCATATTTGCTTCTGCCTGTAATAATTTCTGTGTTTCTTCTTTTTCTGCTGCATCATTTCTCTCTTTTGCCGTTTGTGCCTTTGCAAGTATTCCATTATCTCCTGTTAATGTCGCAATTGACACTGCCGCTAAAATCAATAACACTATAATTGTAATAACAAGTGCTATTAATGTAATACCCTTGCTTCCTTTTATAATTTTTTTGGTTTGATTTGTTTTGTATTTTTTCATTTTTCTTTCATTCCTCCTTAGTTTTTTCCTTTTATAAAAATAGCAGATTGTATATATTTATATTATACTTTAAGTTTATGTTATTTTGCAATACCTTTCCTTAAATTATTTTATATTTTTACACAATATACTCAATCTTATTATTAGGAAAATACCTCTGCATTTGTTCTCTTAAAAAACTTTCCGCTTCACTTCGTACTTGACTTTTGTACCAATATTTACCCCTTCCTCTACCAGTCATAATATCTCTATTATACAAATTAATACTATTTGGAAAAGCCTCCTCATTTATCTTTGTATGCACATAACTATAAGTCATAAAAATAATTTCAAAAAAAGCATCTCTTTTTACTTTTTCTGATAATTCTTGGCTAAGTCTTTGTATTAATTCTTGGTACAACTCTTTCCAATTATCTACTAAAATAACTGGTGCAATTAAAATTCCAATATTATATCCCGCTTCTTTTAACTTATTTATTGCTTCAATTCTACCTGTTAGCCTTGATGTACCAAATTCCACTTTATTTATAATTTCTTCTGGATTTACACTCATTCTAATGGTTACTTTTCCTTTATGATCTAATGGCAAAATTGGATCTACCATATCAAATTTAGTTGGAAACGTTAATTTTCCTTTTTCTGCATTTTTAAAGTTTTCAATAGTCCATACTAAATTATTTGTAATAGTATTTTCCAAAATCAAATCACTATTACTTCCTATTTCAAAAGTTAATTCTTTTTCTGATTTCTCAGCAGTTTTAATTATTTTATCTAACATTTGCTCTCTATTTACAAATAGCCTCAAATATGCACATTTGTTATAATTACATACTAAATAGCAGTACATACAAGCCGCTGTACAACCTGATGAAGTATATGGTACTAAATAATCTGATGTTTTATGGTTTTCCACAAATTTATGTGTTTTTCGTATTCCTATAATTAAATTTCTTTTCATGTTAGCAAATTCTGAATTTGGATTTTTTCTCATTTCTTCTATGTTATTGTGATTTTCAATTTCTACTTTTGGTATGTCTTTATACTTTTCCATTAGTTCTTTTCCCAATGGATAGTTTATAATATCTTTTTCAAAATAAATAGCTTTTGGTTTAAACATTTTTCTTCCTCCT
>CANQHU010000103.1 GCA_947623945.1 uncultured Clostridia bacterium
CGAAAGATAGTAAGATTCCATAGAGACTATGTGGTAGATAGGTTGGGAGTGTAAGTGCAGTAATGTATTAAGCTGACTAATACTAATAAATCGAGGGCTTAACCACTAAATAAAAAAGTGGAGCAATCGCGAAATAATTGTACTAAAACGAAAAAGATTATTCATCTATGTATTTTTGAGTGTGCTAATGAATAAAAATTAAAAAAATGTAAAAAATATAGAAAAAGACTTGAAAAATTATTTACAATATTGTATAATTTAAAAGTCATAAAAATTAGTTATCAATTTTCTGGTGATGATGACATTTAGGGTAATACCTGTTCCCATTCCGAACACAGAAGTCAAGCCTAAGTGTGCCGAAAATACTTGCGGGTTACCCTGCTGGAAAAATAGGTTGTTGCCAGATTTATATATATTCCTCTTTAGCTCAGTTGGTAGAGCGCTCGGCTGTCGAGCAAGTCGTAAGACTAAAAAGTTAGCAGCTCTATAAGGAAACTTATAGATGAAAAGGTGGCTAAATCGGTGAAACTCTTAACAGATAATGCTGAAGACAATACCGAGCAAGGCGAAAGCTATGTGTAGAGACTTTACACCACCTACCTAAGTCAAAAAGATATGGTAAAGAGAAAGTCCAGACTACAAATTATATTATAAAATATAATGCTAATGAAAGTTAGAGTAGTGCAGTAACCGATAGGTCGTTGGTTCGAGTCCAACAAGAGGAGCCAAGAAGAGTTTTCATCGAACTTTTTGAAAGGCTTGATACAACTTAGTTTCAAGAATTAAAAAAGTTTGATGAACACAAAAACTTAAACCGTTTCAAAAGAAACGGTCTTTTTTTGACCAAAAATATTGAAAAAAGGAGGTTTTTGTGGTATTATGTTACATATAATTAAACAAGAAATCAATATGAGTAAAGAATTACTCTCTAAAATTGAATGGACTTGCAAAATGAAACAGGTTAAACCAGAAATTAAAGAAGGTTACCTGCACATTGTGGAACATACCAATTTGGCGTATGTAGAACCCCATAAAGTAATCATTAAAGGTTGCCTGTATTTATTCTTTAATGAACAAAATTACTTTTACATAGGGAATTTAGGGACAAAATATCCACTGTCCAAATTACAGGAATACATATTATAGAAAGCAAGCATTTGACATTTTAGAGTTTTTAAAAAATTGTACTATATTGATTTATTAATTGATGTTAAAAATGAAAAAGAGATAGTTAAAACAATAAATAAAAATTTTAGAAGTGTCAAATAGCTAAATTCTATGCTATGTGGCACTTTTTTGCGTTATGCATATAATGATTTCTAATGGCTAAAGCCATAAGACAATCATTTATAGTGTCTTTCATTCTAAAGTTTGGAAGGAGGATATGCAAAAATGAATGAAGAAAGAAAAGTAGCAGGAATTTATATTCGTGTTAGTACAGAAGATCAAGCAAGAGAAGGATTTAGTTTAGGAGAACAAAAGGAAAAATTAGAGCAACTTTGTAAATATAAAGATTATAAAATTTATAAAGTGTATAAAGATGCAGGAATATCAGCAAAAGATATGGAACACAGACCAGCTTTTCAGCAAATGTTAGAAGATATGAGAGCAGGAAAAATCAATTATATAGTAGCCTATAAATTAGATAGAGTTACTCGTTCAGTTCGTGATTTAGAAGTGCTAATATCAGATTTAGAAACACATCATTGCTATTTAGTATGCGATAGAGATGATGTAAACACTAGCACAGCTAATCGGAAGGTTTTTTGTTAGAATGCTAACTGTTTTATCACAATTAGAAATTGAGATAGTTAGTGAAAGAACAAAATTCGGTTTAACAGGAGCAATAAAATCTGGGCATATTCCACGGAACTTGTCCTTTAGGTTACAAAAGAGATGAAACAAAGAAAATGATAATTGATGAAACCACAAAAGATATTGTTATTAGAATATTTAATCTATATTTAGAAGGTAAAAGTTATCAGACTATAGCTAATATTCTAAATGCAGAGAAAGTTTTATTTCCAAAAAGATGGGCAGATGCAACTATTGAAAAAATAATCAATAATAAAATTTATGTAGGAGATTATGAAAGATATAAGAATGTTGGTAAACAATTAGGTATTGAACCAATATTATATCCTAATGTTGTAGAGCCTATGATTACAAGAGCAATGTTTGAAGATGTACAAATTCAAAAAGAAAAAAATCAAAGAGCATTTTGTAGAGATAGAGTTTATATCTTTATGCAAAAAATGGTATGTCATAAATGTGGGAAAATAATGCAATGTAAAGGTACAGGTGGAAAAAAGAAAAAATATATGTACTATCATTGTACAAATTGCAAAACTTATTTAAGAGAAGACTTGATTGAAAATTTAGTTATGCCATTAATAATGGACTTAATAGAATATGATATGACAGTAAAAAAATATTTTTATCCAGTATTAGCAGATAAGAAAGAACGAAACACACAAAAACTTGATAAAGAAATATCAAGTTTGCAAAATCAAAAGAATAGAATAAAAGAAGCATATTTGAAGGAAATAGTTGATGTAGAAGAATTTTCAAAAGAATATGGTGTAATTGATGAAAAATTAAAAATGTTAGAAGAAAAAAGATTAAATGCTATTGACTTAAATAAACAGACTTTTTCTCCTCAACATTTAATGGCAGATAGAGATGTAGCAAAAGAGAAACTAATTCGTTCTAATAAGTTTAAAGAAATGCTAATTACAGAATGGAATAATAAAAACAAAGAAGAAAAACAAGAATTTATTTCAAAGTTTTTAGAAAGCCTTACAGTAGAAAAAGATAAAAAAGGAAACTATAAGCTAGTAAATATGAAATTAAGAAAAACATTTCTTGAACAAGTATATAAACTAATGCAACATGGAATGTTTGATGTTACTATTCCAGATGAAAGAGATAAAGAAGTAACAGCTACAATTATGATGGACAAGCAAGAATTACAGGATTACATTGACAGATTAAATGATTATTATGAAGTATCTTATTATGA
>CANQHU010000104.1 GCA_947623945.1 uncultured Clostridia bacterium
AAATTAATCACAAATATTAATATAAATATATTTACAAATAAAAAATTTACTGTTATAATATACCCATAAAATAGAAGGAGGAAAAGAAAAATGAAATTAAAATATGTATTAGGATTAATAATAATTTCAATAGCGATATTATTATTAAATACAGGTGTAGTTAGTGCAAAAGAAGTAAGCGATTACAAATGCTTAATAGAAGAAGGAGAATATATTTTATGTAATGATTACTTTAATACAAATGATGTTAAAGTTGAAAAAGTTCAAATTTATGAAACTGGAGAATATTTATCAACATATAATATAAATAATGTACCACAAGCTACATTTAATGATATTATTACAAAAGATAAAAATCAAAATGCTTTTTTATGTTTGGTAAAAGTTTCAAATGATGCAACTAGTGTAAAATGCAAAGAAGGAAATACTGAAAAAGAATTAGAAATAGTTGAACTAAATGGCAAAAAATATGTTGCTTTAGATTCTTTATATATTGATAATACAAGTAGTAATATGCTTATAAATGCATATCAAACATTAAAAATAGTAAAAAATGGAGCTACTGAAGAAACCAAACAATTAGATTTTTCACTTAACATTTATTCTACAGATTATTTTATGTGTACAATAAAAGTAGTTGACGATGAAGACTTAGACTATGGTCAAATTATAAATACAAATGGTATAATTTCTGGAGCAGGAACCTCAGAATTACCAGAAAAAATAAATTTAAGTAATACCTATGTTGAATATTTATGCAATCAATATATAGGTAAAAGTATACAAGTTGATTGCTTAGGCGAAGTACCTTATATAGGAAAAGTCGGAAATGAATATAAATATAAAATAAATTTAAAAAATGTTAAAATTGATAATAGTGAATCTGAATTAGAATTAAAACTAGGTGATTTCTCTTATAAAGGTAGTACATCTTTAGGAGCCTCTTTCTACTTACCTTCTAACTACATAAATGAAGATGAAACAAATGACGTTCCAGATAATGACATACCAGACAATAATGTACCAGATAATGATGTACCAAACAATATTGTTCCAGATAATGACATACCAAAAAATGATGTACCAACTAATTCTAATACAACTACTCGGAACAAAAACACCAGCTGTAAAGGATAATACTCCAACAACTGGTTACTCTGTAGATATATTAGGATATGTAATCATTGCAACATTACTATCTTTTATGGGAATAGTAATATTAAAAAAGAAAATGCAATAAATAAAAAAAGTGGAGTAGTAAATAAATTGCTCCTCTTTTTATTTAAGGAGGACTATGAAACAGGAAAATAGAAAAGAATCTATAAACAATAAATATTCAAATAAATTTATTAAAATATTGTTTTTATTTTTTATTGTCATTTTTGTGTGTAGTATTGTATATTTAACTTTTTATCTTTATATAGGATATAAAGATAAAATCGAAAATCAAAATATAATAAATAATATGCAAATAAGCATTCCTAATATAGAAATTGCAGATCAAAAAACTGAAAGAATGTTGCAATTAGAAGAATTACAAAAAGAAAATAACGAAATAGTAGGGTGGCTAGAAATTAAAGACACTAATATTAATTATCCTGTTTTACAAAGCACAGATAATGATTATTATTTAACACATAATTATAAAAAAGAGTATTCGATTTCTGGAAGTTTATTTTTAGATAAAGATTTCAATATGAATGAGGGAAGTTCAAATTATTTAATATATGGACATAGAAACAAACAAGGGATAATGTTTGAAGATTTAATGAAATATAGTAATGAAGATTTTTATAAAGAACATAAAAGAATAAAATTTACTACAAACAAAGAAGATAAAGAATATGAAATATTGTCGGTATTTTATTCTAGGGTATATTATCAAAACGAGAAAAATGTGTTTAGATATTACTATTTTGTTAATGCTAAAAATCAAGAAGAGTACAACAACTTTGTAAATGAATGTAAAAAAGCAAGTATTTATGATACTGGTATTACAGCAACATATGGAGAACAATTATTAACACTTTCTACTTGTGAATATTCTCAAGAAGATGGTAGATTTGTTGTAGTTTGCAAAAAGATAAACTAATAAGGAAAAAAAGTTTATGACCAAATTCGTGTAAAATTTGTGTAAATATAAAATAAGAGAGGAGAGAACAAAATGTCAAATGATTTATCATTGATTGATAAGAATATAAATCCTATTTTTGAAGAGATTAGAACTTTAATAAATAATAGTAGGAATAGAGTATATAGTGTAGTAAATACAGAAATGCTTAACTTATATTGGAATATAGGAAAAGTTATAATGGAAATTCAACAAGGAAATGTGAGAGCAAGTTATGGAGATGCTGTTTTACAAAAACTATCAGAAAAACTTACAAATGAATTTGGAAGAGGTTTTTCAGTTGATAATCTAGAAAAAATGAGAAAATTTTATATTGCATATCCAAATTCCGAAACATTGTCTCGGAAATTTAAGTTGGTCACATTATTTAGAACTAATCAAAATAGACGAAGAAAATAAAAGAAAATTTTATTTAAATGAATGTATTAATTCTAAATGGAGTGTCAGAGAATTACAAAGGCAAAGAGATTCACTATTATATGAAAGATTAACATTGTCACAAAATAAAGAAAAAGTATTAGAATTAGCTGAAAAGGGACAGATATTAAAAACAGGAAAAGATTTAATAAAAGATCCTTTTGTACTTGAATTCTTAGATATTAAAGAAAATACGGCATATTTAGAAAGTGACTTAGAAAAGAACATATTAGAACATTTAAAAGAATTTTTACTAGAACTAGGTAGAGGATTTAGTTTTGTAGGAAATCAAGTAAGATTAACATTAGAAGAAGATCATTTCTACCCTGATTTAGTTTTTTATAATAGATTAGTGAAATGTTTTGTAATAATAGATTTAAAGATAGGAAAAATAACACATCAAGATATAGGGCAAATGCAAATGTATGTTAATTATTA
>CANQHU010000105.1 GCA_947623945.1 uncultured Clostridia bacterium
AATATAAAAGTAAAATTAGAGGATTAGAAAAAGAAAATAGCAAACTTTACAGAATTATAGATAAGTTTCACGAAACCGTTGGTAAATTTATTAGTTGGATTTGTAAAAAATTTGATATGGGTGCAGAAGATAATTTAATTAGAGATTTTGAGAAAGAAACTCATACCTTATTGGATGCAGAACAACAAATAAAACGAGAAGATAGAGAAAAAGAGTGGAATTTAGAGAGGTAAAAACATGGAGAACTTTTCTACCATTCATAAAAACTTATAAAATTCTCAGCACATATATTTTATATTTAAAAGCTTTATAATCTTTTTTTCACAACATAATAAGAATCTTCTATTATTTCAAAATATAATAAAATAAACCTAAAATTACACGTTTTCTTTAGAGTTACATTTATACAAAGTTTATATTTAAAATTAGTTGAAATTAAGATTTTAAAATGAAATAATATATATTTTAGCTTTTTTTCTCGACATTATATTTTTTCCAATAACAAGACTTATGGGAAGCTTCCCATAAGTCTTGACAAACTCTTTTTAAATATTTAAATATTTAAATCATTCTACATTATTTATTCCATAGCGGGGCACGAGCAAATTTAGTACAAAGTACTATTACTTCAAATACAATATAGGCCTAAAAGAATATTCTGGACCCGTAAAATCCAAAGTAACGTAATTCCCTGACCCACACTTAATTTCAGGATGAGCCCAATCTCCCCCCATAACAACGCATTCCCATCCATTCTTTGTATACGTAGTCGTTGACCATTCCCTACAATTACTCGCCATATCATAAATATTACATTTGCAATCACGATTTTCTTTGTCTTTCTGATACGTTCCAAAATTTTCAAAACTAGTATTTTTAGATGTCTGTAAAGAATACTTCACTTCATTTTCAGCTACACCACCAAACTCTTGAATAAAAAATATTGCCGTTGTATATGCGTACTGATTCATCAAATCGCTTTCATAATCAATTCTATCTGCATACATTCCTATTGCTTTTTCTGAGGCATATTTTTGTGTTATTTTGTAATCAACAGGATCTGTTTTTATTTCTGTTAACTTTTCATCATTGGATTTTCTAGCTTCATATCTTCCTATATAGTAGCCTCCAAATCTTTTTACACTAATTATAAATTTTTCTATATCTTTAGCATGTGCATTAACTGTGATTTCATCTTTTTTAGCTTCAAAATAATATGTTTCTCTCCCAAAATCCATTTTATCACTCGGATTTATTTGAGTATTTTTATCATCTATCTCTCCAGCATCATTAAATACATATCTTTTTAATTCTATTGTCTTTGTTTCACCTTTGCTATCTTTTATTTTGCCAACTGGTATCCAAACAAATTCATTTCCGTCTGAATCAATTATAACAAGTCCATCATCAATTGTATTTTCTCCTTCTTTCTGACTTACTGCAAAGCCAGCTGGGATTGTTGCTTTATTTCCAAATGTGTCTATATAATTATTCTTTTGAGTTTTCGTTGCTTTTTCTCCTTGTTTCAATATTATTGTGTCAATTCCATTTATTACATCTTCTAATTCCTGTAATTTCTCGTTTTCATCTTTTTGTGCTTCTTCTGTTTTGTTTTTAGCTGTTTGTGCTCTTGTTAATATTCCATTTTCTCCTATTAGCATTGCTATTGATATTCCTGCTAATATTAATAATACAATTATACTTATAACTAAAGCAATAAGCGTAATACCCTTAACATTTCTTTTTAAATTTTTCATAATCAAATCCTTTCTTTGTCTTTTGTGAAAGACATATATATTTTAAAATCAAAAATAAATTTAAACAACAAAAAGACTATTTTTGCTTATACATTTTTGACAAGGCAAAAATGCATAGGGAAAAATAGCCTTATGCCTATATAAATGATTTATAAAATTAAAGCCCGTAATATATATATATATATATATACAGTATCAATGCTTTCAGCGATTTTGTTCATTTCAAATAACATCCTTTGTTCTTTAATTTTTACACTTATATTATAGCAGTTTACTATTTTTCTTGCAACAATATTTTCAAAATTTTTATATTTGATTTTATAGTTTGGCAAATTGAAGTTATTTAAATTATAACACATAAAAATTTTCAATGCAACAAATTAGTTCGATAAATTGAAAGAATATTCTTTTTTTTCAATGTGCCAAAGTGGTGAATTATTGTATTTAGATATAATTTTATTGAAATTTATATTATGAGGAGAATAAAAATGAAATTATCTGATGCAATAAGAAAAAGAATTAAATATTATTTGAAAGAAAAAAATATGAATGTATGGAAATTGTGTAAACTTTCTGGAATACCGTGTTCTACTATTTCAACATTTATGAGTGGAAAAACCGAATTAGTAAAAATAGATACTTTATTACACATTTGTGAAGGGTTTGGAATTACTTTAGGAGAATTTTTTGTAGAGCCTATGTTTGATACAGTAGAACAAGAAAATCAAAAAGACTAACATATGTAAAAAATATGCTAGTCTTAATTTTAGTTTTTATTATTCAAAATCCACTCATAAACTTCATTTTCAGTAAGTTTACCTTTTTTCATAAGATTAATTCTTTCTTTAGCTTGTTTTTTCCAATTTTCAAAATCTTGGACAAGTTTTTTGTTTTCTTTATCTTTTCTAACTTGCATAAATTTTTGCTGATATGTTCTTCTATATTCTCCCATAGCCTTATTTTGTTTTAATCTTTCTGTATAAGATTGGAAAGCACCTAAATCTCTACAAGTTTTTCCGTTTTCTTTTGGATAATCACAATAAATTTCATCTACTTTTGAAGTTGGTATAAAATACATTCCACAGTTTTGACATTTTTTTATTGGATAATTTGGTGTTTTTGAAAGTTCATCAAGTAT
>CANQHU010000106.1 GCA_947623945.1 uncultured Clostridia bacterium
GGAGGTTCGCTAGATGTTAAAGCAGAAAGTCCAGATGATTGTGGTACAGAAACAACACCGCCACCAGAAACTCCAGAAGAAACACCACCTCCACCTCCAACATGTGTATTTTACGATACTCCTACTGGTAGAGTATATTATGATAAATTTGGCGGTATTACAACAAATACGTATGATTGGCGTAATCAATGTGTTCGAAGATGTGTAGGTACATCTGAAAATTGGGCCCCTGTTTATTATTGTGATTCACCAGGATCTGACCCAGATGTAAGTGGCCCACAATGTGGATATGATCAGTTTGTGAAAGAATGTACATATTGTGGTAAATATCAAGATCAATGTACAGCAACCCCAGATACGCCTGAGTGTGTTTTATACTGGCAAAAATGTCCAAATTGTAACCCGAGTGTTTCGATGCCTGGAACATGTACTGATTTTAATACCGAAAGTGATATTAAAGGCACAATAAGTGATATAAATTTAACAAATACTAGCTGTAATCATACTGTAAAGTCAATAAAAGGATGCGTCATAGGAGGCAAAGATTTATCTGGAGAACTTTATCAAACAAATAATATTTCAAATACTAATCAATACTGTCGAGAATATTGTTATGAAGAATATCAGTTTAATGTTCCAACAGCTAAGTATTCGACAAGTGGTGGATATTTTAATTTATCAATGCAAGTTAGTGGTACAAGAAATTGCTATATAGGAAAGCCAAATGCATATCAAGATTTAAATGGATTAGATACATCAGAAGACGAAATAAAAATTGATAAATTCTTTGATGATGTAATTGAAATAACACAAAATATTTATAATTTATTAAAAATAGATGGCAATAGTAATTTTAGGTTTGATGTAGGAGATAAAAAATATATTACGACAATGAATACGAAAGAAGTACAAGAAGTATTTACCAAAATAAATAGTTATATAGATGAAAAGTCATCTAATACATTACAAGCAAAAATAGATGCATTACAAAATAGATATAATGAAAGATATGGAGTAAATCAAGGAGCAAACAAAGGAGAAAATAAAGGAAATAATAATGATTGGTTATTTGATAAATCAAATCCTAATAATCCAGAATCTGAGGCAGCTAAAAAAGCTAAAGAAGAATTAGAAAATGAAATAGCAAGTCTTAGAGAAGAAGCAAATCGAGAAAAATTGCAGTTAAAAAAAGAGATAATGAGATATATAGAAGATTTGTCTAAAAAAGTAAGTGACTATAAAGAATGTTCTGATGCTATTAATTTATCTAATGATATGGTTTTTGATCCTAAAATAGATTATGAATATCAAGATTATCAAAACAAATATAATAGAGGAACCTTTAGTAAGGTTAGTGAAGATGTGGTAACATCATCTAGTACATTTTGTTATAGTAGTACAAATGCTCAGTATACTTGTAGAAATTATGATTCATACTCTTTACCTAGTTATAATGAATTTTTAGAGAATAGACTTAATTCAAAATATGGTATAGATGAAATAAAATTGAAAAATAACTCATATGGAAATTCAGATTTATCTGAGGAGTGTAGGATGTATTATAGTAGAAATCATGATTATAAAAACCATTATATTCCATGTGATAGACCTACTGTTTTTACTGGAACAATAGATGAAGCGCCTGGAGATGAATATAGAATACCTTTTGAATATTTAGATTGTACATCAGAAGAAATAAGAGCAGTAGGTAAAAATCCATATGAAAAAAATACAAAAGAATATAAAGATTTTGAAGAAAAATATAAAGGTGTGGATTCTATAAAGGGACCTAATCCATATGAGTTGTATACTGATGATTATAATAAATATGAACAACAGCATCCAATCATTGATTATGAACTAAAATGTGAATTAAAAACCGATACATTTAATTCGGAAGTTGGAGTTCAAAAAACTGTTACTAAAACGGCAACATATATGCCAAATCAAAGTTTTAGTACATATCATCAGTATGGAACAATTGTAACAGGAGACCCATGTAATGGAACATATTCAACTAATTGTTTGTGGACAAGATTACCAGAAACAGCATTACCAATAGAATTAAAAACAGGAAAAGGAGCTTTCCCATTTAAGTTATATTTTAGAGATATTGGTCAACATGATGATAATACATTGGGAAGACTAGTAGGTTCAAGTAATAGTGTATTAAATAATTATAATCAATTGTCAGCAGATAAAAAATGTAGTGTAAATGAAAATGTTGGAAATGGACCAAGTGCAAACTTTGAAACATTAACCCAAGAAGTAGGATATGTATGTGCATACATAAACAACTGTGAGAAATGTAATGTATCATGTTCACCAGGAGGATGTTCACTTCAAGAATGTAGTGGTTCAGAATGTCCAGTAAAATGTAAAAATTGTATATTTGATGGAAATAATACAACCTTTAAATATCGGACAATATCATTAAATAATGTCTTTCCAAATTCATGTTCAAAGAATAGTACAAATTGTCGAAATGAAGGATATAATTGGAATTATGCAAGTACAGCAAAAATGCCAATAAACTTAAAAGCACAGAAAACAGTAAGTGAAATAGAAGACCAAGGAGAGTCAGCATATGATAATGATAATGTAGAATATTCATATACATTAACGCCAATGAATTTAAAGGCAATAAGAGACTACAATCGAGAAGTAAAAACTTATGCAAATACAACGGTAGCAGAAACAGGAGAAAATGCCTTACAATGTGAACAACAAACTTTTGAGAATGGTCTAACCTATAGTGTAAGATGTAAAAGTACATTCTTAAGAACAAGTGCTAATGAAGGAGTATATTTTACAACAAATAATATAAATAATGATTTTAAATTATGGAGTGAAACAGATTATTGTCCAAATGGATCATGTTTAAGTAAAGC
>CANQHU010000107.1 GCA_947623945.1 uncultured Clostridia bacterium
GTGTATACTACCCGAATTCAGTAATTTCAGCTGTTTTAATAATTGATGCCTAAAAAAATGGGGAAACTTTTTTTTTTGAAAAAATATTTACAAGTGGAAAATTTTATGCTAAAATTTTAATGTAAATTATTAAGACAAACTCAACATAATTTAGAATTTTCTGTACAAACAAAAACCAAAGAAAGCGGGGAAACCAAAAATGAAGAGAAAGAAAAAAAATCAAGCAAAAATAATTGAAAGAAAAAGTCCATTTGAGAAAAGAAAAAATGAAACAAGCGGAATAACTTTAATAGCGCTAGTAATTACAATAATAGTGTTATTAATCCTAGCAGGAGTGAGTATTGCAACATTAACAGGAGATAATGGAATACTAACAAAGGCACAAACAGCAAAAGAGAGAAATGATGTAGCTGAAAAAGAGGAAACCCAAAAGTTACTACAAGCAGAAGCAAATATGAATTTTGAAGAAATAGAATATAATGGAGTAATAATTCCAGCAGGAATGGCACCAACAAGAAAAGAAGGAGAAAGTACAGTTGCTGAAGGATTAGTAGCAGTAGATAAAAATGGAAATGAGTGGGTATGGATAGAAGTACCAAAATCAGAAATGCCAGCAGATTTAACTTTTGCAAATGAAACAGGATATTCTGAAGAAGACCAAGCAAATTGTGATTCCATAACAGCAGCACTAAAAACATATGCATATCCATATACAAAGGGAAAAGCAACACAAAATTGTATTTGGACAGATGAATGGTATGCAGATAGCGGAGAAGATAGTGAAGATGGAGAGGATATAATAATAACAGAGAATACAGCAGAAACTAATCAAAAAGAATTAAAAACAGGATGTGGATTAACATTAAATGAATATAAAGAAACATATCAAAAAATGATAAAGAGTGTATATAAAAATGGAGGATTTTGGATAGGGAGATATGAAGCAGGAATAGAAGGAACAACAGGAACAGATAAAGAAAGTTTAAAATTAGGAAGAATAAGTTCAAGTGCGAGAATAGATATTTCAACTTCACCAAAAGCCATAAGTCAAAAAGATGCAATACCATATAATTTTGTAACATGTAGTGAAGCACAAAAATTAGCAAAAGAAATGACACCAGATAGTAGTAAAACAAGTAGTTTATTATTTGGAATCCAATGGGATTTAGTATGTAAATACTTAGAAGTAAAAAGTGATTTAAATGAAACAGATATTAATACAGATAGTCAAAAATGGGGAAATTATTATAATGTAGAGATACCAATTACAAGTAGTAATGCAAAAAGTGCTTATGTATATTATAATAATAGTGATGGAAATAATTATTTTTCAAATGAATGGACAAAAATGACAGAAGCAACGAAACAAGCAATTACTGATGTTAAAGCAGAAAATCGTATTTTATTGTCTACAGGAGCATCAGAAAAAACTAAAATATTAAATATATATGATTTAGCAGGAAATGAATGGGAATGGACATTAGAACATGCTACCGCGTATGCTAACCGTCCTTGTAGCAGTAGAGGAGGCTTTTTCGACATTGACAGTTCTGATTATCCAGCTTCTTACCGCGGCGGCAACAGTACGCCCCGTGCCAGCAACTACAATTCGTTTCGCTCAGCTTTGTACTGAAAATTTAAGTATCAGTACAAGTAGGACTGAACACTGTGAAAACCAAAGATTTTTACAACCAAGGATTTATTAATGATGTTAATTTAATGATTAATTGTATAAAGCAATAAAAAAGGAAGATTTAGAAGAATTTTGCAATTCTAAGTCTTTTTTATTTGCAAAAAAAATGTAAAATATTTCAAAAACCTATTGACATTTTAACCCAAAAGTATTAACATAAAAAGATAAAAATAAATTAAAATCAAAAATTTTAAAATCCAAGAATTAATTTAAAAGTTTCAAAAAAATTCCAAAAAAAATAAAAATAAAAAAGGCAAACAAAAGAAAATAAAGATAATAAAAAAAGTATCGGTAATTTTACTCAAAAATAAACATTGACAAACAAATCAAAAAGAATTATAATAAGGAGGAAGAAAAATTTGAAAGAATTTAACTATCAAGATTATTTAAAATATCAAGAATTAAAAATAGAAGAAAAAAGAGGAATATTAGAATTACATGATGTTAGCGAAAAGTATGAAGTACATCAACCACATGATAAAATATTTAAGATAGTGCTAGAAGAAAAAAAGAAGTAGTAGGACTAGTAACTGAATACTAGAACTAGAAAATCAAGAAAAATTGTTCAATAAATTAAGAATGGAGGGAAATGATATGATATCAGAAGTACTTAGAAAAGAAAATGAAAAACAAAGAAGAGAAGGAAGGCGAGAAGGAATTTTAAGCCTAACCAAAAAAATGCTTGAAAAAAACATGAAAATGGAAGATATTCAAGAAATTACAGGCCTATCTCAAAAAGAATTAGAAAATTTAGCAAGAAATTAAATAAGTAAATAAAAGAAATTCTAGTAAAAAGTCGAGAAACAATAATAAAACTCGGCAGATTGCTGGATTTTTTTATATTCTAGAAAAGACATCAATGGAAAGAATTTTAAGAGTATAAAAATCTTTTAAAATAAAATAAAAAAATTAGAAGTTACTGTTCAGACTAAATAAAAATAAAAAAAGTTATCCACAGAATATTACAAGGTTTGTAATACTAATGAAATATTAATGTTACAGACTTTTTTTCTTTAATGGTATATAATACAAAAAAAGAGAGGTAGGTGATAAATCATAAAAGGAGGAGACTATAATTGTAGATTTGCAAATTAAAACATACATATATTCTCAAACTAAAAAAGCAGCAAATTAGCTATGTTTCACAATAAAAC
>CANQHU010000108.1 GCA_947623945.1 uncultured Clostridia bacterium
ATCACGGAGGGAGAAAAAGACTCCGACTTCCTTGTAAATTTGGGTTTTGTTTCTACCACACTCCCCAACGGTGCGAGCTTTTCAAAGTGGCTTGACCTGTACAATGACGGACTTCAAGACCGTGAAATTGTAATTATCACCGACAATGACAGTGCAGGCAGGCAATACGGCGAAACAGTCGCAAAAAACGTCCGAAAAATTGCCAAATCCGTGAAAATTGTCCCCTCTGAAAAAATATATGACAAATGCCCCGAAAAGGGCGATATTTCCGATATTTCCGCAATTGTAGGCGAGGAACAGACTTACCACCTGTTGCTTAATGCTGTCGGCTCTGCTCCGATATACGAACCAAAGCCCGAAATTCCTGTAGATTTACCCAAAATAGTCTACACTCCCATCAGGCTCACGGACGTACAGCCCGAAAAGCGTGAATTTCTCTGGAATCCGTACATACCAATAGGCGAAATCACTGTCATGTTTGCCGCTGGCGGTACGGGCAAATCGTTCGCTACAGTCGGCATTTCCGCTGACATCACCGCAGGACGGACATTGCCCCGATACAACGAAGAACGAGGGAGAGCAACCCCTGAAAAGGTTCTTTTCATATCCGCTGAAGACACCGCAGGTATCATCAGAAGCCGTATGCAGAAAATTTACGGAAATACCGACAATTGCGTACTCATAAAGACACCGATGAACAGACAGGAGCTTGAAGAAGACAGCTTTTTACTTCCTCAAAACAAGGACGATAAGCCGAGAATTGAAGCGTTTGCAAACCTCCTCACTGAAATCAAACCGAAACTTGTTATCATTGATCCGTGGAGCGTGTATCTCGGCGATGACAAGAACATGAACAAGGCAAACGACGTGAGAGCCGTCACTACAGTCCTCACAACGCTTGCAAAGGAGTTTAATTGTGCCATTCTGATTGTTGCTCACGTCAATAAAATGCCCCAAATGGAAAATGCCAACAACGCTGTATCAGGCAGTACAGCTTTGATTGATTCTGCCCGTTCAGCCCTCTGTATTCGCTCTCTGGGTGCGGAGAGCGATAAGCGTGTGATTATCCATACCAAAGCCAATTACAGCAAAAAGGGCAAATCTGTGTGTTACAGGATTATTGATGAGGGTGACGGTGAAACTGCACGCTTTCAGTGGGACGGTTTCAGCGACCTGACCGAGGACGATTTGACCTCATCAGCCAGAACGGGCAAAAGGCTTGCCGACATTATTGACGAAAAAGAGGACGAAGCCGAAAACGTTCAGACCATTGTGGACGTTATCACACGTCTTGCTCAACACGGCAAGAGAATTCCCATTTCCTACAATCGCTTCCGTGAGGAGATAAAAGACGAATGCGGTTTGGACTTCTGCAATTCGCCAAAAAAGGAGCTATACAAGGCTCTGTCTGAACTCCGTTCGCATGGAATTAGCATTGAATTTCCCAAAGGAACACTCCGAGGACTTACAAAGGACGGAAAACGTGAAGAGAGAAGTAAGGGATTTTATATCATTCCTGCAAACAACCCTACATAAGCAACATTCAAGCTGTCAGTGCTACTGACAGCTTTTTTTTTGTTATTTTGCGTACCGTTTTGCGTACCGTTTTTGGTGTTTAACAGTAGACGGTACGCATGGTACGCATGGTACGCAAAATACTAAAAGTATAAGATATATCGCCAAAAAATTTTGCGTACCGTTTTTTTGAAACGGTACGCAAGAAACTTAAAACGGTACGCAAAGTACGCAACCCTTTTACAGTAAGTATAATTATGAAACACATGACATTTGCGTACCGTTTTTTCAATTTGCGTACCGTTTTTCGATTTATCTGAAAAATGGTACGCAAAAAAAATGTCGTATTATAGCTGTTTTTTCATGTTTTGCGTACCATGCGTACCATGCGTACCGTCTTGTATCAGGGGGTAAAAAATCGACATATTTCAGTATTACTTGAGTAATACTTATATATTATATAATACATAGATACAACTTGAGTAATACTTATATATTATATAATACATAAATACAACTTGAGTAATACTTGTATATTATATAATATATTGATATGATTTCAGTAATACTTATATATTATATAATACATAGATACAACTTGAGTAATACTTACATATTATATAATGCATAGATACAACTTGAGTAATACTTACATATTATTTAATAAAAATTATTAGTAATATTTATATACAACTTAAGTAATACATAAATATTATATAATATATTCATATTACTTTAAGTAATATATACATATTATAATATAAATTTGCTACTTTAGTAATATATAAATATTACAATACATAGATATTACTCCAAGTAACACTGAAATATGTCGATTTTGGTTAAAATCGACATACTTCACTATTACTAATGTTATATACAAGTGTTACCAAATTGTAACTTGACAGCATTCTGAACCCGTGATATAATGGAAAAAACGAAAAAAGGAGTGCCAAAAATGGGAAGAAAAAAGATTCCAGTAAATCGGACAAAATTCAGGAGAGAATTTTTCCTGCTATTAGCCCAACAATCACTCACTCAATGTGAGTATAAATGTCTGTTAATATTAGCAGAGGGAGAGGAGCTGACAAAAACCAAAGTTGCCGAAATTCTGAACGATACCAAACAGCATATCGGTAAGGCAATGCTTCATCTGGAGGACTTGAGGATTATTAAATGCACCAGAGTAGAGGGCAGAAACGCTTTCTTTGAGCTTAATCTGGACTGGAAACCTGATGAACAT
>CANQHU010000109.1 GCA_947623945.1 uncultured Clostridia bacterium
AAGACTATACAAAATTCTTTGCTGTTGCTGAAAAACAGCTTAATCAGACCGACTACTTGACAAAAAGGGGAATATCTCCTGAAATACAGCAGAAATTTCACTGTGGATATGTTCCTAATTTTATGTACAAGGGAAATCAGACTACATCAGCAGTGATAATTCCTACTTCCAAAGGTTCATATACGTGGAGGAGTACCACTGAAAACCTTAAACGTAAGCGTGGTACAGCACATATCCTTAACACGTCTGCTCTGAATGCTTCATACTGTTTTGTGGTCGAAGGTGAGATTGATTGTATGAGTGTTGATGAGTGTGGTTTTGCGTGTATCGGCTTAGGCTCTACAAGCAATATCAAGAAAATATTTGATTGTGACACCTCAAAGACTGTACTTGTTATTGCTCTGGATAACGATAAGACAGGCAACAGAACTACTGATGACTTAGCTAAAGTGTGCGATGAACGCAACGTACCTTATATAATCGCTTCTAAGGACATATGGGGCGACTGCAAAGACGCTAATGAATTACTGGTAAAAGACCGCAGAAAGCTTGTATCAAGCCTACAGAAGCATTCAGAGCGTGCTATGGCACTGGATAAAGATCAATGGCTTAAAAATACGCTTGAACGCAAGCAGACAGCTTTTAACGAACTTCCAAACAGAACAGCAGTGACCAGTAATAAAAAACAAATGATTAAATATGATATATTTGCGGAATTTCTTGAAAAACAGGGATATTCCATAAAATACAATCAGATTACCCATACTTTTGAGTTTTTTGGGTTTGATGAGGGTGAGAGTGCGGAGCATTTGGCGGAGAACGTTCCGACAATCCTGCAAGACCAACTAAAAGAAATATATACTCACGTATCAAAGCAACTTGTAATGGATTATATTACACGATATGCAACACGAAACAAATATAATCCCGTTCTTGACCGGATTAAAGCTACCAAATGGGACGGAAAAGACCGTATAGAAGAAATATACACCATATTCAGAATACCGCCTGAAAGTACGGAAGAGGGCAAATACAGCCGTATTTACATTAAGAAATGGCTTATGCAGACCGGCTGTGCATTGTTCAATGTCATTAAATGCCCATTCTCTCTTGACATTATCCTGATATTCAAGGGCAGACAAGGCATTGGTAAGACCCGTTTCTTCGAGAAATTGGCACTTGAATCACAGTTCTTTGGTGAGGGTATCTGCCTAGACCCACGTGATAAAGATAGTGTTATGCAAGCTACAAGCAAGTGGATAAGCGAATTAGGAGAGATAGGCTCTACTATGCGTAAGGATATGGACAGCGTTAAAGCGTTCCTGACTAAGTCTACAGACGAATACAGAACGCCTTACGGCAAGGCAAGTCTGCACTACCCACGTATGACTTCTTTTGTCGGTACGGTCAATGATGATGAGTTCCTGATAGACCAGACAGGCAACAGACGTTTTGTAACAATCCCCTTGCCACCTGACCTTGTAATTGATTACGAAACACAAATAAAACCATTTGATGCCTTACAGCTATGGGCTCAGGTCTATGAAATTATCAAAGATAAGGACAAGGCAAGCTGTTTTAGACTTACCGAAGATGAGAAACGACAGCTTGAAAAGCGTAATGCCGCATTTGTAAAGCCAATGAAAGCAGAATGTGAGGTGCTTGATGTACTAGAGGAACAGCAGACACAAGAACAGGGATATATATGCACATTCAAGGAAATGACCGTTTTGCAGTTTATACAACTACATAATTTGAAATATGATGCTAATATAGTCGGAAAAGTATTAAAAAAATATGGATATGAAAGTAAAAAGAAAAAAATTAATGGAACAGTATCAAGAGTAACAATGTTTCCATATAAATACAGAAAATATGATAGCATAAAATAATTCAAAGGTTGACAGCAGTGAAAAAATTGCTGTCAACCTGTTTTTTTGGCTATTTATCGGGATTAATATTGTGCCTTTGTATATTTTCACGAAATAGGTTGACAGCAGTGAAAAAATTGCTGTCAACCGTTTTTTTGGCTATTTATAGGCTTTTTTTGGAAAACAGGTTGACAGCAGTGAAAAAATTGCTGTCAACCGTTTTTTTGGCTATTTATAGGTAAAAATAAGGCAAGGTTGACAGCGTTGACAGCAATTTCTATACTAAACTACTAGAATAGGTGGTAAGATGGTAAACCGGTATGCTGGTAAACCATAAAACCCCTGTTTTTAAAAAGAATAGAAAAACTGCTGTCAACCTGTCAACCGTTTTTTATTAAAGTGGCTATACATAGGCAAAAAACAGGTTGACAGTTAAAAATAAATTGCTGTCAACCTGCCGTCAACCACTGTCAACCCATTCCTTTATGCAAAATGACGAAAGTTTATAAATCCCTTTCTCTGTGAGTTATTTTTTTGTGTTGATGAATAAAAAATTAATAATTTCTTGTTAAGTAATTATTTTAATTGTTGCTTGACAAAATATGTCTAATTGGGTATGATTAAGAGTGAAAGTTTATCTGATACGCAAACAAGCCCCGTAAGCGTCTGTGTGGCGTTGCAGGGGACGGAAAGGAATTTATATGGCAAACAACAACAAAAACCTCTCAAACGCAAAAGGCAAAGAGAGGAAACAGTAAAAAATTGAAACCATTAACAAAGGTGAATTGCTTTGCAGACCTTGAACCAACACAAAAGGGCAATATGGCTACATGGTTGTACGAAATCTAT
>CANQHU010000110.1 GCA_947623945.1 uncultured Clostridia bacterium
TTTGCTATCATGAAACCTATTTTGTTTGGCTCTGTTTGTGTTCTGAATTTTCCTGCAGTGGTATCTAAGCTAAAGTATACGGCATGGTGGCTATATGATATGTCGTTATAGTCTAGGTCGGTTGGTATTTCTATACTATAGTTAAATTCATAACTTTCTGTTCTTTCCAATACTTCTGTACCTAGGTCTATTAAATAGCTTCTTACTTTGCTAAAGTCACCGTTTAATTCAGTTTCTTTTTGCCAATTATTACTTTGTTCTTTTAAATCTTTTGTTGCATCTCCATTTTCACTATAATATACTGTTGCAACTCCTTGTAAAGTTTCTGGTAATGTTATTTTTGTTTTCATTTTTGCTGTGAAGTTTGATCCCATTTCAGCTTTATTAATTGTATATTTGTTATCTTCAAATGGCACTCTTCCTAGAATTGTTACTTCACTTACTGTGTTTGTATAATTATTTTTTATATTTATATAAATATCTGCTGTTCCTCTATCTTTTGATACTAATGCTGTTTGTGGGGCTATTGTTATACTTTCTGCATCATCATAATTTTTTGCTGTTTGACTGGTTAATAATGAGTCCGGTGATACTAAGCTTAGGTTTGTACTTGTTTTTCCTATTTGCTCACTTGTGTTTAAGTCATTATTTACATCATATTCATCTGCTACTTTTTCCCAGTATTCTACTGCATTTGCATTGTAATAGTGTAACTCTACTGATTCTGTTTGTGTTTCTATTCTTGGGTCCGGTGTTATTTCTGCATCTATTACAATTTTAAATGTTGTTGCTGTTTTATTTTCTGTATTTACTTTGATGTAGGTTATATTATCTTCTTTGTATTGCTCATAACTTGTTATTTTTACTGAGCTATCTCCTTCTACCTTTACATTGTTTATTTCTAGGTCTACTATATCTTCTGGCATCTTTAATATGAATGCTCCATTTATCCACTTTACTTGGTTTTCACTTTCATTAGCATTCGCATTTATTGTTATTTGCATTTGTTTTTCTGTTTCTTGAGTTGAGATTGTATTTTTATTTAAACTTACTGTTGCTATTGCATATGGTGCTTCATATATTGCTTTATGAGTTACTGTTGTTACACTGCTTCCACCTAAATATCCTGTTAAGGTTGACCTAATATAACTTAGCTTATCAAACTCTTCTCTTTCATAATTTGCTATTATGTATTCATCATCTAATTGTTTTATGTTGTATACATATATGCTTGTGTTTGCTTTTGTTTTACTTGTTTCTACTCTTATATGTTTTACTGGTGTTTCATACATGTATGGATTGTTTGAATTATATGTACTCCAGTTATTTTTATTAAATGTTTCTAATAGTTCGTCTGTTTCATCATCATATACTTTTATTTCTCCATCTTCACCTAACATGTTTTCTGGATTTGAGAAGTATATTCCTACATTGCTAGTTACTTCTTCCATTGAGCTTGCTAATTCTTGGTTTGAATATAAAAATTCGTCTGCTGTTTTTTTACTTGGTTGGGTGCTACCTTCTTGTGTATTATTTAATGCTCCTGAGGTTTCTCTCATTACCATTCCTGAGCTTTCCCCGTCTGTTCCTGTATATCCATACCATTCTACTTTGTAATTATCGTCTCTTTCTTCTGCTGATATCTCATTATATATTCTTAATGGCTTTTCTTTTGATATGATATATCTTCTTGTTGGGTTATATACATATTTTCCTACTGTTATACTAAAACCTGGTGATTTTGTTTCTTTTTGTGGTTTTGAATATGTTATTTTTATTATTTCATCTACTTCGTTTGATTTTTCTGGGTTTCTAAACTCACTGTTTGGATTATTATGTCCTTCATAATATGCTGTTACTGGTATTTTTAGGGTTACTGTTTGTGCACCTGACTCTGTAAATGCTGTTAATGGGTATGTTACTTTTATTCCAAAACTGTTGTATCTTGAAATAGTACTTGTTACTATTTTACTTGCATTATCTAAGTTTGAACTTCTCTCTGCTGTAAATGTTCTAGCTGCTGAATTATATTTTAATTTTACACTTTTATCTGTGCTTTCTACTCTTATTGGATCTTCTCCATTTAATTGTGGTATTGTTCCTTCTACTACTCCTCTTTTTAATATTAAATCTTCTCTCATTTCTTCTGTGGATATTGTGAAGTTTAAATTTAATTCATTCTTTTCTTCATTTATCGCTGTTTCTATATTTCCATTTTGATTTAAGTTTGTTATCCTTGCTTTTACATATCCATGCCAATCTACTTTAAACTCTACCTTTTTTTCTACTTTTGTTCTTATTGCATTTCCTTCTGGATCTTTTTTATCTGATACATGGGTTCCTTTTAATGTTACACTGTTTATTTTACTGTATTTACTTGTGTCATTTCCTATTGCTGATGTTTTAGTACTTGAATGTGTATAATCTCCTGAACGTACAAAGCCTGTTAATAACTTTTGGGTTCCGTTTTTTATTTTATTTAATTTTATCTCTTTTATATTTACTCCTATTGCATTTTCTTTTACTTCTGTATCTTTTGGTATTGCGGTTTGGAAATAAAAGTTATCACTGTTTATTGTAATAACTCCATCTTCTAGGTATCCATCGGTAAGTACATTTAATTGCATGTATAGGGTATCTTCTTCTCCTACATTTCGGCATGTTCCTCTTATTCCATCTGCTACTCCATCTCCATCTAAATCACGCAAAAAGAAGGCAT
>CANQHU010000111.1 GCA_947623945.1 uncultured Clostridia bacterium
CCAATTACTGTTTTTTACATATTTTTCAGTTAAATTTGAACATACCTCATCACCTATAAATGTAAACATCTTATTTTTGTCTATTAATATCGAAAATCCAAACTGTTTTACCTTTTTTGCATTAATATCAAAAAATTTAACTTTTTTATTTAATATCTTAATTTCTTCTTGATCTTTTATTTCTATTAAGTTTATTTTACTGTCTATGAGCTTAAGAAAATCTTTAGGTATTAATAGTTGGCATAATCCTCTTATTGTTTCTATAACAATATCATTTCCATATATGTAAATTGGTTTTGAATATAAGTATTTATAATATTTTTTACTTAATACTCTTATTATCCAAATACATCCTAGTATATGATCCATATGAATATGCGATATAAATATAGCTCTAATTTTTTCTAGTTCTATATTGGTCTCCTTTAATTGTTTTAATATACCATTTCCTCCACCAGAATCTATCAAAAAATATTCATCTTTATCTTTTATTGCAAAACATGTATTATAGCATTCTGTTGCTGTTCCATGTCCTGTCCCCAAAACTATTATTTCCATTACTACCTCTTTTATTTTTTTGTTAATGTATCTAAAAAATATCTTCTTCCATCTTCTGATAGATAAAATCCAGCAGATGGGTTCACATCAATAACAAAAAGTTCTCCATTCATATTTTGAACTATATCAACCGAAAAAACTTCTAAATTATTGAGTGCTACTGATATTTTTTTACACATTTCTTCCAAAATTTTATTATAGCAAGTTACATCTTTTAAGAATATTTTCTTGTCAACAAAATATACTTTAAATTCTCTTAAGTCTTTATTATTATTTATTGTTTCTTCTAAATAAAACTCTTTAGTATTAAATTTTTCAAAAAATCTTGTTAGAGTTATCTTATTATATACTTGAATTATTATTCCTTCATGTCTGTTTTCTTTACAAAATATTGGAAACTTTATATTTTTAATATTTTCTATCGCATATGTTTTTGGCACATTTATATTATTTTTATCTAATAATATCTGAACATCTAATTTTAAATGATTTTTAGTTAAATACTGTTTATTAATTATATAACAGTTATAGGATTCCAATTTTTTTATTGCTGTTGGCACCAATGGGCTATTACAACATAAAAAATAGATAATACTATTTTCAAAATCTAATGAAGTGCTTTCGTCATTAATCAAATCTTCTATATTTATAACTTCCGTTTGCAATTTTGATTCTTCTTTTAACTTTTTTACTTGTTCCGTATAAATGTTTGTTTTAGATGTAATAATTTTAAATTTTTCCATTTTTTATTCCTTTATTTTATTATTTTCTATATTAATCATTCTTTGAACATAAGCTAAACAATTTGTTGGTTGAATATTTGGCAAACCATTATATCTATCTAGATTTTTTTCTAAGATTTCAAGTTTATTTTGTCTTTGTAAATCATTCCAAAATTTATTCCAATTATCTATATTTCTTATATTATCTATTGGTGGAAAATCTTGTGCAGCTAAAAAACCACAAAAATGAATATCTCCATTCGGAGTAATTACTATAGCTCTTTGACCAGCTTTACATCCCTTTCTTATTTCAAAAGGTAATTCTATTCTATTATTACTTGATTCATCACTTAATCTTATATAATGTCCTCTAACATATGGTTCTTTTTTCAATTCATAACTTAATTTTTCTCTCACATAATCATAATCTTGCCTTGAAAGTACATTATTTTCCAGTTTTTCTCCTCTTCCTGATTCAATAAATCTCCTAATAAATACATCTATTTTCATTTTATTTAATTTTTTTGCAAGTATAATTACATCTTCTATATTTGAACGCATTATTACAGAATTAATTTTAATCTGTATTCCTTGCTCTTGTAAATATTTGATACTCAAAATTGTTTTATCATAATTGCCTTTTCCTCTAATCTCATCATGTTTTTTTCTTGTTCCATCTAGACTTACAACAGCCTTTTTTAAACCTACATCTTTTAATTTTTTTGCTACTTTTTTATCTATAAGGGTTCCATTAGTTCCTATAGAAGTATATATTCCCAAATTTGTTGCTAGTTCAATCATTCTATATATATCCTTATGTACTAATGGTTCTCCACCTGTAAATCTTATTTCTTGGATGCCTGCCATTGCCAATTTTTTAATTAAGTTAAATATTTCTTCTGTAGTTAATTGATTATTAATTATCTCTCCAGAGTTATTAAGACAATGTTTACACCTTAAATTACATGCCCTTGTAACTTCAATAAAAGCTATATCTGCAAAACTAAAATTTTTTAATTTTTTTACATCTAAAGAAGTGAATTTTATATTATTCTTTTTATTAACATTTTCGCTTATTAGATCTCTTGGTAATTTATCATTTTCTAATATCTCTTTCAATTCTTGACTGTTTATATAAGAACGTTTTCCATTTTCCAAATTTAATAAAGTTCCTCCAAATAATTCTTCTCTAATATTAATATTATATTCCATTGTTCCTCCTATAATCATATTTATTATAACATATTTTATCTCAAACTTTCAAGTTTTATCGCTACAAAATAATGTTTAGCTTTCTTTTTCATTCATTCCGCATCATCTATTGTTTTTACTATATTAAAAAAGGGGTTGGGAATTGTCCCATAAACCGAATTTT
>CANQHU010000112.1 GCA_947623945.1 uncultured Clostridia bacterium
GCATGGTGGCTATATGATACTTGGTTATAGTTTAGGTTTGTTGGTATCTCTATGTTATAGCTAAATTCTTCTTTTTCCGTTCTTTTTAGTGTGTAATCTCCTAGGTCAATTAGATAACTTTTTATATTACTAAAATCTTTGTTTAATTCTTCTTCTGTTTTCCAATCGTTACCTGGGTCTTTTATGTCTTTTGTTGCCTCTCCATTTGTGCTGTAATATACTTTTGCTATTTCTTGTAGGTTTTCTGGTAAATTGATTGGTCCTGTCATTTTTACATCAAATGTTGAACCCATTGGCATTCCATTTATTGTATATCTATTTCCTATGAATGGCACTTTTCCTAATACTTTTACTTCACTTACTGTACTTGAGTAATTATTTGTCATTGATATTGTTATATCTGCTGATCCTTGTTCTTTTGCTACTAATGCTATTTGTGGTGCTACTGTTACATTCTTTTCGCTATCATAGTTTGTTGCTGTTTGACTTGTTAGTAATGAATCTGGTGATACTAGGCTTAATTTTACTAAAGTTTTTCCTACTAGTTCTTCTGTGTTTAAATCGTCGTTTACATCATATTCATCCTGTTCTGTTTGCCAATATTGTACTGAATTTGCATTATAATAATATAGCTCTACATCTTCTGTTTGTGTTGTTATTCTTGGGTCTGGAGTTACATTGGCATCTATTACTATATTAAATGTTGTTGCTGTTTTGTTTTCTGTATTTATTTTTATATAACTTATTCCATTTTCTCTAAATTGCTCATAACTGGTTACTTTTACTTGGCTATTGTCTGGTATTGTTACATCATTTAGTTCTATGTCTACTATATCTTTTGGCAACTTTAATAGAAATGCTCCATTTATCCATTTTACTTGGTTTATATTTTCATTTGCTTGAGCATTTATTGTTATTTTCATATTTTTTTCGGTTTCTTGTGTTGAGATTGTATTCTTGCTTAGTAAAATTGTTGCTATTGTATATGGAGCTTCATAATTTGCTTTGTTTGTTACTGTACTTATATGACTTTCTCCTAAATAGCCATTTAATGTTGATTTTATATATTTTAAATTGTCAAATTGTTTTCTTTCATACTTTGTGGTTATTACTTCGTCATCTAATTGCTTTATGTTGTATACAGATATGCTTGTATCTGCTTTTGTTTTACTTGTTTCTACTCTTATATGTTTTATTGGTCTTTCGTACATATATGGATTACTTGAGTTATATGTATTCCAATTATTTTTGTTAAATGTTTCTAGTAATTCATCTGTTTCGTCATCATATACTTTTATTTCTCCATCTTCACCTAACATGTTTAATGGACTTGAAAAATATATTCCTACATTACTTGTTAGGTCTTCCATTGAATCATTTGCTTCTGAATTTGCTTTTTCAAATTCATCTGCTACTTTGTTACTAGTTTCTGTACTGTTTCCTCCTATAATATTTCCGTTTTTGTCTCTTACTAGTTCTCCTCCAGTTTCTTTCATTACTATTCCAGTACTTTCTCCGTTTGTTCCTGTATATCCATACCATTCTACTGTATAATTATCATTTAATTCTTCACTTGATATTTGGTTATATATTCTTAATGGTTTCTCTTTTGATACAATATATCTTCTAGTTGGCTCATATACGTATCTTCCTACTGTAATGCTAAACTTTGGACTATATGTTTTTTCTACTGGTTTTTGGTATGTTATTTTTAAAATTTCACTTATTACATTTGATTTTTCTGGATTTCTAAATTCTTCATTTGGATTGTTATGTCCTTCATAATATGCTGTTACTGGTATTTTTAAATTTATGTATTCTGCTCCTGAGTCTGTAAATGCTGTTAATGGGTATGTTACCTTTATTCCAAAACTGTTACGTCTTGAAATAGTACTTGTTACTATTTTGCTTTCTTCATTTAGAGTTGACTGCTTTTGTGCTGTAAATGTTCTATCTGTTGGATTATATTGTAAAGTTACATTTTTATCTGTACTTTCTACTCTTATTGGATTTTCTCCATTTAGCTGTGGTATTGTTCCTTCTACTACTCCTCTTTTTAATATTAATTGTTCTAAAGTTTCTTCTGTATCTACTGTAAAACTTAAATTTAATTCTCCTTTTTCTTCATCTATTGCACTTTGTATATTTCTTTCTTGATTTACATTCAAAAATCTTGCTTTTACATAACCGTGCCAATCTACTTTAAAATATACTGTTTTTTCTATCGGCGTTCTTACTGGATCACCTCCATCTTCTGGATCTGATACGTGAACTCCTTTTAGAGTTACACTGTTTACTCTACTATAATTGTTTGTATCATTTCCTATTGCTGATGTTCTAGTATTTTGATGTGAATAATCCCCTGAACGTACTATTCCTGTTAATAACTTTTGAGTTCCGTTGTTTATGTTATTTAATTTTATCTCTTTTACATTTACTCCTATTGCATTTTCTTTTACTTCGGTATCTTTTGGTATGGCGGTTTCTAAATAGAAATTTTCAGAGTTTATGGTGATTACTCCTTCTTCTAGGTGTCCATTTGTAAGTACATTTAATTGCATGTATAAGGTGTCGTATTCTCCTACATTTCGGCATGTTCCTCTTATTCCATCTGCTACTCCATCTCCATCTAAATCACGCAAAAAGAAGGCAT
>CANQHU010000113.1 GCA_947623945.1 uncultured Clostridia bacterium
TCCAATTTTTATTTTACATCTCATTTTATATTTTTATTTTTATCCAATTTTTATTTTACATCTCATTTTATATTTTTATTTTTATCCAATTTTTATTTTACATCTCATTTTATATTTTTTATTTTTATCCAATTTTTATTTTACATCTCATTCTATATTTTTTTATTTTTGTTTTTCATCTTTTTTATATTATATTTATTTTTATTTTTTATTTTTACTATAATGAAATAAAATATTTTTTAACTTTTATTTCATTAATATTAGTTTTACTCTCAAATTCTTCTCTGAAATTGTTACTTTTTTGTTACTATTTTTGTTCCAATGCATGTTTACATAAGTTAGTTATTTTTTCCTTTTTGTCTCTTACTTTCTAAAAAACTGTCCTCTTTCTTTAGAACAATCGTTTTGTTTTCACTTTGCTACTTTTTTTCTAATCGTTCTCTTTCCGTTCTTCATATTTCATTTCTTAATCTATCTATAAGTCTTACTTTATGTTGAGTATTTTCTTTTTTATTTAGCAAACGTTTTCTTTGCCTTTTCCCTTGCTTTTGAGGATATTTTTTCTACTGTTTTCTACTTCTTTCTTTATTTATATTTTTTGTTTGGTTTCAAAACTCCTTGTAAATGCTATTTTTTGACCATTGCTTATTTTACATAATTTTTTTGCTTTTTTCTTATTCTTCCCATTAACTTTTTTTAGGCACTTTTGGGACTTTTCTACGATACAAATTTATGCCATTTCTATCGATTTTCCCTATGTTTTGTTGATTTTGGTTAATTCCTTCTTTTTATCATACTTTCTTTCTTCTTTTTTGATTTCTCCTCTTACAAACCTCTTATTCTTCATTTCATCTTTTACCCAATAGCTTCTCACTTTCTTTTTATTTTTTCTTTTTTTGTCATATTGTATGGTGTTCTTTTCCTTGTTTTTTCTTTCCTTTATCCAAACATTCTTTCTTTTTTGATTAGTTTACAATTTAACACAAATGTTACTACTTTAGATGCCTTATGGTATTACCGCCTCTTTTTATTAATATATTTCATATTATTTTTTTACTATTTTTAGTATCTAATAAATTCATATTATTTATCGATATTTTTTATTCTTATATTTCTATTTATTTTGTATTTTATTTATTATTTATGCTTTATATAAATTTTTTAAACCTTTTTCAATTTCTATTTTGCATTTTATTTTATATTTTTATTTTTATCCAATTTTTATTTTACATCTTTTTTTATATTTTTTATTTTTATTCAATTTTTATTTTACATCTCATTTTATATTTTTTATTTTTACCCAATTTTTATTTTACATCTTTTTTTATATTTTTTATTTTTATTCAATTTTTATTTTACATCTCATTTTATATTTTTTATTTTTACCCAATTTTTATTTTACATCTTTTTTTATATTTTTTATTTTTATTCAATTTTTATTTTACATCTTTTTTATATTATATTTATTCTTTTTTTACTTTTTCTGTAATCAAAAAAAATATTTTTTAACTTTTATTTAAATAACATTAGTTTTACTCCCCCATTCTTTTTTGAATTTGTTACTTTTTTGTTACTGTTTTTATTTCAATGTTCATTTACATAACCTCGTTATTTTTTTCTTTTTGTCTCCTACTTTCTTATAAATTTGTCTCTTTCTTTAGAACGATTGTTTTGTTTTCGATTTGCTACTTTTTTTCTAATTGTTCTCTTGCAATTCTTCATATTTCATTTCTTAATACATCTACAATTCTCGTTTTATGTTAAGTGTTCTCTTTTTTATTTGACAAACCTTTTCTTTGCCTTTTCCCTTGCTTTTTTTGATATTTTTTCTACTGTTTTCTCCTTCTTTCTTTATATATATTTTTGATTTGGTTTCAAAATTCCTTGTAAATGCTGCTTTTTACTTATGGCTTATTTTACATAATATTTTATTTTTCTCTTATTCTTTCCTTTAACTTTTTTTAGGCACTTTTGGTACTTTTCTACAATACAAATTTATGCCATTTCTATTTATTTTCCCTATGTTTTGCTCATTTTGGTTAATTCCTTCTTTTTATCATACTTTCTCCTTCTTTTTTGATTTCTCCTCTTACAAACCTTTGATTCTTCTTTTCATCTTATAATCAATAGCTTTTCACTTTCTTTTCATTTTTTAACTTTTTTTGTCATATTGTCTGACGTGCTTTCCATTGTTTTTCTTCTCCTTAATCCAAACATTCTTTCTTTTTTAGCTAGTTTACATTTTTATACAAAACTATTCTTCAGATTTCTTATGTCATTCTTTCTTCCTTTTAATAATATTTTTACATTCCTTTCTTATCTCTTTTTTTGATATTTTATATCATTATCTATATAAATATTTAATTTCTCTAATATTTCATAAATGCATATTTTCTATATCAATATTTTCCATGTTTATATTTCGATTTACTTTGTATTTTATTTATACTTTATATAATTTTTTTAAAGCTTTTTTATTTTCTATTTTGTATTTTATATTTATTCAATTTTGTTTTACATCTCTTTTTATATTTTTTATTTTTATTCAATTTTATTTTACATCTCTTTTTATATTTTTTATTTTTATTCAATTTT
>CANQHU010000114.1 GCA_947623945.1 uncultured Clostridia bacterium
TCAACTTAGATTTTTTGTACGTTATTTATTTTTTATACTTCTGTTATATATAATTTGTCTTTTATTACTACTATTGTATATTTTTTTAGCTTTGGTATGGCTTTTATTTCTTCAGTTTGTGCGTATTGTTTGATTTGCTCTTTGGCTTCTTGTTGTTTTTGTTCTAATAATTCGTTATTTTTTTCGTATTCTTCTTGTTTGATGTATTTGAATTCTATTAGTATACTATATCTTTCTTCTATTCTTTCTTTTGGTAGTAAAAGTATATCTGCGTATTTTCCTCCTAGCTCTTGCTCTGATTTTACATATATTGTCCCTAACATTTTGCTTATTGAATAAAATATTACTTTTATGTATTTTTCGTCAAATTTTTGATAGTCTCGGTTTGATAAGTTTGATAGGTATTGTTCTAGTAATTTTGTTATCTTTTCTATTTTTCCTTCAAATAGTATTTCTTTTGATATATTTATTATATCTATTTCTTGTTCTATTTGGGCTTGCTCTGTTATATATTTTAGAAAGTACTCTGAATATATTTGCGATATTACATCATTTGGTGTTCCTAGTTCTGATATTCCTAGTTCATTATTTTTTATTGTTAGATATCCTAGGTAAAATAGTAGTGATACTAATTCTTTTTCATTGAAACTTATTTCTGTATTAAATTTTTCTGTAATTCTTGTTTGTATATATTTTCCTTCTACTATTTTTCTTAAAATTTCTGTTTTTTGCATATTTTTACATAGATTTATTATCGATTCGATTTTTTTGTAGTCACTTATTATATTTGTATCTACTAGTTTTTGTGGTATCTTATTTAGTTTTATGTATTCCTTTAGGAAGTATATAGTCATATTTGAGTTATATATTTTATTTTGTTCCATTCCATTTTCTAGTTCATCTGAAAATATGTATCCATCATAATTTATTTTCACTATTGGTAATATCTTTTCTTGTTCTTCTTCTGGTATTTCTAGTTCATTCATTAGATATTTTACTTCTTCTTTTGTAAATCCTAGCATATTATTAAAATTTATGTCTCTTGTTATGTCTGTTGCTATATTAAATCCGCTTGTTGTACTATCTAGTGTTATTGGAGCTACTCCTGTTATGAATATTCTGTCTATTACACTTTCTGTTCCTTTTTTTAGTATTTCATACCATTTTCTTATTTTTCCGTTTTTTTCTAATAAGTTTTTAAAGTCATCTGTTCTAAATCCTAGTAGTTCATTTGCAAAATGATCATATTCATCTATTATTACATATATTCTCTGATTTTTCTTTTGTATTGAGAATGCTGTAATTAAACTGTTCAGTATTTCTTCGGCTCCTTGATTTTTATTGATATAAAAATCTATCTTGTATTTTGCTATAAACGCTTTTATGGATTCTATAGTGCTATTTTTAAATCCTTTTATTGTTGCTTCGTAACTACTTGTATCTATTCCTGAAAAATTAAACCTTAATATGTGATATTTATTTTTGTTTGGGGTTGGATTTTTTCCTATGTAGGTGTTGGAAAATAGGGTTTCAAATTGGTCTTGTTTTAGTATGTCATAGTAGTTTTCTAGTGTGCTTGTAAATAGTGTTTTTCCGAATTTGCGTGGTCTTAGAAACATTATTCGTTTGTCTGATAGATTTTCTAATTTTTCTATATATGGTGTTTTGTCTACATATATATAGTTTTGTGTTATTAGTTCTTCGTAGTTACTTATTCCGTTTGGTAGTTTTTTCAAGGTTATCACCCTTTCTTTCTAATTCTTTGGTAACATTGCTTTATTTTATTTAATCATAAAAATTCAAAAATTGCAATGGTTTTTGGGGATTTTTCCATTGCAATTTTTGAATTGAGTAGTTTAATTAATTGGTATTTATTTATTAGTGTGTTTCTATTTGTAAAAGTGCTTAAGGAGCCAAGGCGACGCGGAAACCGTTGTTGCTGTTGCTATTGCCATTATCGTTATTAGCATAGAACACACCTGCATTCGTAGTATTATTGTAATTGCCTCCACGAATGGCGAACGGATTGCTAGAATTCACGACTTGAGCGTAGTTACAACCTAATCCCTAATTTAAGTATTTAAAATTTGTGAGTTATATGTTTATGAGATAATAAAAATGTAGTTTTCTTCCAGAATAAAAATGTAGGAAAACCTACATTTTTTTCTTGTATGACGGGCATGTCATAAGTCTAGGGTGAAAGTCCCAAGAGGCGTATTTGTCGCGAACTCGATAGCAACTTGCAAAGCGTAAACCAGTAATGGAGCGTGAAAAGAAGCAATAGCGAAATCGTGGCTCTATGAACAAGAACTTGATATAAAGGCTCATTAGAAGGATAAGCTGACAAGACACAGTAAAGTCCAAAAGACAAACGTAACTCTAATGGGTAAATCAAGAGAGTAAACGAGGAAAGATTTATGACTTATCCCGTGAGGTCCTATAAGCGAATTAGTAGTAACAACGAATTATAGGAAGTCAGCAGAGGTCATAGTAGGGAATTTTTTCCTGAAGGACCGAACAATTTATAAGACTATGGAAGTCTTGAAATCTCTTGCAATTAGTCAGAAT
>CANQHU010000115.1 GCA_947623945.1 uncultured Clostridia bacterium
TGCCGAACGGCATGATGTGGTGGTGTGAGAGGGGATGAAAATTTTATTTTATAAAATTTTCTACTCTACTCGATTTTTTGTCATAAAACTATTTTAGAGCAATATATTGGTATAAAGAAAAAAGAAGGAGGTTCTAAAATGGTTTTAGAAACAGCAAACGAAAATTTATGTGTAAATAAACTATTAGCAACAAAAAAAGATATCATAATGGTAGAAGGAGATATGATAGTTCCAGATTCTAAGCCAGACATCTTGAGTACAATTTGTACAAGTGGGGTTGTATGTGTATATAAAAAAGAAGCATTAGAGGATAAAGTAAGAATTGACGGAAATATCAACACTTATATTATGTATTTGGCAGATGACACACAAGATAAAGTAAGAGGAATTAATACAAGTTTAGATTTTTCAGAGGTAGTACCAGTTTCGAATGTACAAGAAGGAATGCAAATTAGTGTACAAACAAAATTAAAATCAATAGAATGTAAAGTAATTAATGGAAGAAAAATAGGAATTAAAGCAAGCCTAGAAGTAGATATAAAAGTATATGAAAAAGAAGATATAGAAATTGTAAATGATATACAAAATGCAGAAGGAATACAAATGCAAAGAGAAAATTTAAAAGTGAATTCTTTAGTTGGTATGGGAGAAAACAAAATCTATGCAAAAGACAATTTATCTATAAATAGTGTCGATAATTTAGCAGAAATTTTAAAAACAGATATTTCAATTGTAGATAAAGATGTTAAAATAAGCTATAATAAAATTTTGGCAAAATCAGAAGCAAAAATCAAGTTAATGTATTTAACAGAAGACAACAGAGTTAATGTAATTGAAGCAAAAATACCACTAGTAGGCTTTATTGATATACCAAATGTAACAGAAGAAAATATATGTGATATTAATTACGAAATAAAAAATATATTAATAAAACCTAATAGTGCAGAAGAACATTCAATATATGTAGAAATGGAAGTAGGAGTATCTGCAATTGTATATGAAGAAAAGCAAATAAATTTAATTCAAGATTTATATAGTCCTTGTGAAAATCTTGAATTTAACAAAAAGAAAATTACTACAATAACAGGAAAGCAAATATTAAAAGAAACTAAGCAAATTCGAGAAACAATCGAATTAGATGGCATGGATAACAAGCAAATAGTAGATGTTGATATTAATCCAGTTATTGAAAAACAAGAAAATCTTATGAATAAAATTCTATACACAGGAAATTTAGATGTTAATTTTGTATTAGTTGGAAATGATCTTCAAACAGAAGTAAGAAATAGCAAAATACCATTTGAATATAGTGTTGATGGCATTGAAGATAGCGAAAATATGAATAACAAATTAGAAATAGAGGTTGCATCTCAAGATTTTATTGTGCAAGAACAAGGAATTGTTACAAGTAATATTAATTTAAGTATGGAAAATAATATGTATAAAAATACCAATATAAATGTAATGAATGAAATTCAAACTACTGGAGAAAGAGAAGAACAAGATTATAGTTTAATTCTTTATATGGTAAAAAAAGGAGATACTCTATGGAAAATTGCAAAACAATTTGGAAGTACAGTAGAAGATATTGTAAAAACAAATGGAATTGAAGATGAAAATAAAATTAGTATTGGGCAAAAATTATTTATTCCACGTTATGTTATAAAAGTAGGAATTCAATATGGATAAAATATATTCTAGACCTAGAATAAAAATTCCTAAAATTATAATAAAAGGTAGAAAAGTGCGAAATACAAAAGTAAAGAAAATGACTACATTGTTAGTCATTTTTATAATAGCATTTATTACATCTATAATTATTTTAGATGCCATTTTACCAATGTTTGATACTTTATGCGAAAATAGAGCAGAGGCCATAGCAACAATTGTGTCTAATGAACAAGCAACTGCTGTAATTAAAGAACATACATATGATGAATTATATACAATTGAAAAAGATGGTGAAGGAAATATTACTATGATAAAAGCAAATGTAATGCCAATTAATGAGATTATTTCTAATATAGCAAACAAAATACAAGAAGGAATTGATAAAAGGGGAAGAGAAAATGTAGAAATAGCTCTTCGGTAGTTTTACAGGTTTTAAACTGTTTGCAGGTGGAGGACCTAAAGTAAAAATAAAAATTACACCAATTGGAAATGTTACAACAGAATTAAAAAGTGAATTTATTGCTCAAGGAATTAATCAAACATTACATAGAATATATTTGCAAGTTAATTGTAAAGTTGAAATTGTAACTCCATTTGAAAATATAGCAAAAGACATTTCAAATCAAGTTTTAATAATGGAAAATATAATTGTTGGCAAAATACCTGAGACATATTATAATTTAGAAGGAATGGAAAGTGGAAGCGATACTTTAAACGTGGTACAATAAATATTGATATAAAATAAAAGAAGCCAAAAGTAAAGTAATAATCTTTCTTCTTGGCTTCTTTGAAATTATCTTTTACTAAATTGTGGAGCTTTTCTAGCTTTTTTAAGACCATATTTCTTTCTTTCTTTCATACGAGGATCTCTTGTTAA
>CANQHU010000116.1 GCA_947623945.1 uncultured Clostridia bacterium
GACCTTGTCAAGTTAACTGTGCTTTTTTTTAAAATTTTTTAATTAAGTTGTCAAAGATTTTTTACATACATTAGTTTGTATTACTTTAATTTTTTTGTACTTATAAAGATTTATCTAAAATGGTAAGTCTTTTTCAGTTATTGTTAAATTTTCTGATTCTAATTGTTCAATTCTTTCAAGTAATTTTTTTATCATACTTTCTACATCTTCTGCATATTCAACTATGTCTGAATCAGGTTCTTCTGCCGTATGTGAACAGAATCTATTATAAACCTTAAATTCATGCCCATTGTGTGTTTTTAAATAGTCTATTACTGCATTTATTTTATATAGTAATTCATCGTTATTTATCATTTCTTTTTACTCCTCACTCATAAATATATTAGTATATTTTAGCCTTTAATAATAAATTAATCAATATATTTAAGTATTCTTTCTCCATATATTATACTTAATTGATTTAATATTTTACTCCAATTAGGTATTGCTTTAGTCCACTTCTTTTGTAAGTTTTGTACTCTTAAATATAAGACTTTTAATACAGCTTCTCTATTTGGAAAACTTCCTTTTCCATTCGTTACTTTTCGTAGGGCAGAGTTAAGTGATTCTATTGGATTTGTTGTATATATTACTTTCCTTATTTCTGCAGGATATTCAAATAAAGGCAATATATAATTTATATATTCACTCACTCTGTTTATAATCTTTTTATTCTCACTATATTTAGTTTTAAAGTTTTCAAATTCAAGTTTAGCTTGTTCTTCATTGGCACTTTGATATATCTTTTTAAAATCACCTATTACCTCTGCAGCCTCTTTTTTAGGACATGCTGAATATAAGTTTCTAACTAGGTGTACAACACATCTTTGCGTTCTTGTCTGTGGAAATACCTTTTCTATTGCTTCAGGCAAGTTCTTTAAACCATCTAGAGAAATTACAAATATATCTTCAACTCCTCTTTCTCTTATTTCTTCAAGTACACCTGTCCAAAATGTTGGACTTTCTGTTCTATCGATCCATGTTCCCATTACTTCTTTTTTCCCATCTAATCCTACACCAAGCATAACATAAACAGCTTCTTTTTCACTAACAAGGTCTTCTTTTATTGGTACATGTAAACAGTCCATATATACAAACGGATAAACCTTTTGTAGCTTTCTATTTTGCCAAGCTTGTACTTCTTCATTTACTCCTTTAATTAGTTCACTAATGAAGCTCTTACTTAAATCTATTCTATAAATCTTTTTAATCATTTCTTTAATATCTTCTTGTGTTAGTCCTCTTGCATACATTCCAATTATAATATCATCATAACCACTTAAGACTCTTTGTCTTTTACTAATTATTTGTGGCTCAAAAGTTCCATCACGGTCTCTTGGCATATCAATAGTTATTTCACCATGGTCAGTTCTTACTTTCTTACCCTTACTAGAACTTCCATTTCTTCTATTATTACCGTTTTTTTCTTCATGAGAATTTTTATCATATCCTAAGTGAATATCCATCTCACTATTTAATAATCTTTGAACTAATTTACCATACATTTCATCTAATACATTACTAACATCTTTAGCCGTAACCATAACATTATTTTCTATTATTTGGTCTAAAATAATATCTTCTTTAGTTTTTTCTTTTTTCATTACTAATTTACTCCTTAATTATTAAATCTAAAATATTTTTATTGTACTTTGATAAACTATTTATTTTTCTTGCCCAATCTACTTTCGAATAACCCTTATTAGTTTCAAAATGTTCTATATATTCATATAAATTATCCCAAATTTCTTTAACATCATCAATGTAACCTTTACTTTCTAATATCTTATTTATTCTATCAAAAATATCAGTAGCTTTAAAATGATTAAATAATAATTCTCTCATTTGTTTATCATACTCATAATATATTTTAACATTATCTAATCTACTTTCAATCAATTTTAATACAATTATATTATCTTTATATTTTTCTTTTAAAAGCAATAACTTATTTTCACAATCCTCATAGGTTTCTTGAATAAATATTTCTTTAATTAGCCTAGTAAATAAAGACCTACTTCTATAAGAAACATACTTGTATATAGTAGTTATGATACTAGTTAAACTACATATAAACTTAGTTTCTGGAAAACTAATTCTAATAGCTCTCTGTAGATTTTTATTATCACCAGATGAAATATAAAAGATATTATTAATACCTCTACTTTTAAGTAGTTCTAACTCATCTAACCAAAAGTGATTATCATCTTCTTTTTCAATTTTAATATCAATTATAGTTTTTTCTGAATTGACATTTAAGCCTAATAAAGTAACTAAATTTTTATTAATTAACTTATTATCAACTCTTAATTTAATTTCATTCTTAATGATATGAATAACTATATAAGTATCATCTAATTGCCTAGTCATTTTAAATTTAATTTTCTCTTCAATATTTTCTTTCATTTTTACCTCCATATAAAAAACTGTGTTTTGTAATTTACACAGTTAATTATATAAGGTC